>JACDHN010000007.1 GCA_013821025.1 Acidimicrobiia bacterium
GAGTACGTGATGCCGCCGTCGGCGATGATCGGGATGCCACGGCGTTTGGCCCGCTGGGCCGTGAACCAGATGGCCGACAGCTGAGGCATCCCGGCACCGCTGATGACTCGCGTCGTGCAGATCGACCCTGCCCCGACTCCGACCTTGACGGCATCTGCGCCGGCGTCGGCCAGGGCGTCGATGCCGTCCTCGGTGACGACGTTGCCGGCCACCACTGGAAGGTCGGGCCATCCACCCTTGATCCGCTCTATCGTCTTGATCACACCGGCCGAGTGACCGTGGGCCGTGTCGAGAGCGATGGCGTCGACGCCGACGGCGAGCAGCGCTTCGACCCGCCGCTCCACGTCCTCGCCCACGCCGACGGCACCGGCGCAGCGCAGGCGACCCTTGGGATCACGCGAGGCGTTTGGGTGCTCGAGCCGCTTCTGGATGTCCTTGACGGTGATGAGCCCGGCGAGCCGGTTCTCGTCGTCGAGCAGCGGCAACTTCTCGATGCGGTGCCGTTGCAGGATGGCTTTGGCCTGCTCCAGCGTCGTCCCGACGGGTGCCGTCACGAGGCCTTCGTGTGTCATGAACTCGTTGATCGGTCGCTCGAAGTCGGAGCCGGTGCAGAAGCGGATGTCGCGATTCGTGAGGATGCCAACGAGGCAGCCCTGGTCGTCGATGATCGGAACACCCGAGAACTTGAACTTCGACATCAGCGCTTCGGCCTCGTACAACAGGGCCTGGGGTCCGAGCGTCACCGGGTCGGTGATCATGCCGCTCTGGCTGCGCTTGACCTTCTGCACCTCTGCGGCCTGATCGTCGATGCTCATGTTCCGGTGGATCACGCCGATGCCGCCCTCGCGAGCCATGGCGATGGCCATGCGGGCTTCGGTGACCTTGTCCATGGCGGCAGATACGAGCGGGATCGCCAGCTCGATGCCGGCGGCGAACGTGGCCGTCGTGTCGACCGAGTCGGGGAGGGTGTCGGAATAACCGGGAACGACGACGACGTCGTCGAACGTCAGGGCCTCGAACCGATCGAAGAACTCGTCGGGCGTGGTCATACGCGGACCTCCTTGGGGCGTCGAAGAGATGAGCACAGCTCGCCCAGGGTGGCGACGAGCAAGGTGTGCTCGGCAGCGTGGACCCGAGCTGCCATGGTGTCGAGGGTGTCGTCCTCGTGGATCGCGACATCGACGGTGCCGAGGACGGGTCCGACGTCGACTCCTTCGTCTGGAACGAGGTGCACCATGACCCCGGTTCGGTGGCGCCGGCCCGCCCGGAACTCGTCGTACGCCCGCTCGATGGCGCGGGTGCCGGGCAGTTCGCCCGGCAGAGCTGGGTGCAGGTTGATCACCTGGCCGGGAAACCGGTCGAGAAAGCCTGCCGTGAGGATCCGCATCCACCCGGCGAGCACCACGACATCGGGCCGGTGCCGTTCCACGGCGTCGGCCAGCCGGGCATCGTAGGCAGTCCGCAGCTCACCAGGCTCGGGCATCATGGAGATGGCGGGAATGCCTACCGCTAGGGCTCGTTGCAGGCCGCCGGATTCGGCCCGATTGCTGACGACTGCGACGACATCGGCCGGGATCGAGTCTCCGTGGCAACCGTCGATGACGGCCTGCAGGTTCGTGCCATGACCGGACGCCAGCACGACGAGCTGGGGCCGCTGGCCAAGGTCGCCCCTCACGTCTGCTCCCACGGGGCTCCCATGTTCCGAACCTACGCGTTGGCGCCCGACCCCCGGCGACGGTGAACGAAAAGTCAGGATCCGTGCGCCGAGGATTAGGGTCCGGACGCATGTTCTCGTGGCCGCTCCGGCAGCAGGCGCAAACCCGTTTCGGTGAGATCGCGTACGACGTCCGTGGGCAAGGGTCACCGGTGGTGCTCGTACACGGGACACCGAGCCGGTCAGAGATCTGGCGGCGCATCGCGCCAGTCCTCAGCGAGCGCCGCACCGTGTTCGCCTTCGATCTCTTGGGCTTCGGCGAGTCCGAACGCCACGTCGAGCAGGACGTCAGCATCCGCAGGCATGCCGAGGTGCTGGCAGAGCTCCTCGGTCAGTGGGAGCTCGCGGCGCCTGCCGTCGTCGCCCACGACATCGGCGGCGCCGTCGTGCTTCGAGCACACATCAACGGTGGGGTTCCGATGAGCAGGCTGGCGTTGATCGACGCCGTGGCGCTGCGACCCTGGATCACTCCCACGACCCGCGAGATGCAACGCAACCTCGGTCGCTACGAGCCGCTGCCGAACGCCAAGCTGGCGGCCGAGATCGAGTCGCATCTGGTCGGCGCCACGCATCGACCGTTGGATCCTGAAACGTTCGACGTCTTGTTCGGGCAATGGGAGGGAGCTGAGGGCCAGGCCCTGTACCTCCGAAACGTCGCCCAGCTCGATGAGCGGGACACGGCCGATTTCGAACCGCACCTGTCAACGATGTCTACGCCCACCCGCCTCATCTGGGGCGAGCACGACGCATGGCTCGATCCGTCGATCAGCACGAAGCTCGCCGAGCTCTTGCCACGCGCAGACGTCGTGCAAATACCCGATGCCGGCCACTTCTGCATGGAGGATGATCCCGCCGCCGTCGCTGAGGCGCTGAGAGAGTTCCTCAACGCCTGAGGCTCCGTTCGATCACAACCGAACTGGGCGTGGATCTTCGCAGGGGCTGAGAGGATCGGCACCCAGAACGTGAGTTGGAAGGAATCACGCCCAGAACGTTGTGGGGTGGTCAGTGCAGTGTGACCTGGGGTCGTTCAGTGTCCTGGCGTGGGGTGAGCTCGCCGATTGGCCATGTTGGTTCGGGGATGGCCGCTTGCACGGCGCGCACGTCGTCCGGCGCGCAGATCACGACCATGCCGATGCCCATGTTGAGCGTGCGGAACAGCTCCTGGCGATCCATGCCGGTGGCCAGCTCCTGCACGAGTGCAAATAGCGGTGGGATGGGCCACGAGGACGTGTCGATCTCGGCGACGACGTCGTTCGGGAGCACCCTCGGCAGATTCTCGATCAGCCCGCCGCCGGTGATGTGGGCGAGCGCCTTCACGGCGCCAACGGCCAGTGCCGCTTCCAGCACGGACAGGTAGCTGCGGTGCGGCTCCATCAACGTCTCACCCAATGGGCGCTCGAAGCCGGCAGGCGTGGCGTCGAGCGGGATCCACTCGAACAGGCGGCGCAGCAGCGAGTAGCCGTTCGTATGCGGTCCCGACGATGCCAGGCCGATGAGCACATCGCCGGCGGCCACGTCGTGGCGGGGGAGCATGGCGTGCCGGTCGACGACACCGACGAGCGTGCCGGTGATGTCGAAGGCGCCCTCGGCGTACACGCCCGGCATCTCGGCAGTCTCGCCACCGAGCAGCGTGCAGCCGGCGGCCTCGCACGCCTCGGCCATGCCAGTCACGATCTCGGCCATGATCGTGGCGTCGAGACGGCTGGCGGCCACGTAGTCGAGGAAGAACAGGGGAGTAGCGGCCTGCACCAGCACGTCGTTCACGCAATGGTTGACGATGTCGTGCCCAACGCTGCGGAAGCGCCCCGAGCGAGCAGCCAGCTCGACCTTGGTGCCGACGCCATCGGTGGAGGCCACGAGCACGGGATCCGCCATCATCAGGAGCGACTTGGCAGAGAAGGCGCCACCGAAGCTGCCGAGGCCGCTCACCACCTCGGCGCCGTGGGTGCGCTCGACGGCGTCGCGCATCAGTGCCACCGCTCTGGCACCTTCGTCGATGTCGACGCCGGCAGCGGCGTAGCTGCCGATGGCGGCGCCCGGAGCCCGCCAGGCGATGTCGCCGCGGACCTGCATGCCGTCGAACGCCACGTGGTCCATGCCTTCGTAGGCACGTCGCCTGGCGGCGCCAAGGTCAGCACCGAGGCCGGTGACCGCAAGGACCCGACCGCCAGCGGTGTGGCCGTCGGCGAGTCCGGACGGGAACAGGAGCGTGTCGTCGTTGGCCGCGAAGTACGCCTCGTCGATGGTGACCACTGCGCCCGTGGCGGGCGTGGCGGGATAGTCGGCAGCAGCGGCAACGACGGTGCATGCGGCGCCGGGCCGCACGGTGAGGCGCCGCTTGCCGAAACCCGTCGACGTCGCCAGCCGCGCCAACTCGGCGAGGTCGTCGTCCATCAGGGGAAGCACGGTCTGCGCCTCGGGATCACCGAAGCGACAGTTGTACTCGATCAGCCGCGGTCCGTCGGCGGTGAGCATCATGCCGGCGAACAGCACGCCGACGTACGGTGTGCCGGCAGCCGCCAGGTGCTCGACGAGCGGTTGCACGAACGTGGCCAGCAGCTCGCCGGGATCAGCCGTGACAGGCGCAGGCGCATAGGCACCCATGCCGCCCGTGTTGAGCCCAGTGTCGCCCTCGCCGATGCGTTTGTGGTCCTGCGCCAGGGGAAGGGCGATGGCCTGCCGACCATCGCACAAGGCCAGCAGCGAGCACTCCGGGCCATGCAGTCGTTGCTCGAGCACGAACGGACCCCGGGATGCCCGGATAGCGGTCTCGGTCTCGTCGTCTCCGGTAGGGACCACGACTCCCTTGCCGGCGGCGAGCCCGTCGGCCTTGACGACCACAGGCTCACCCAGGCGGTGCCACCAGTCGATGGCGGAATCGACAGCTTCGGGTCCTGGGAAGCTGGACCACGCCGGACCAGGAATGCCGAGCGCCGTTGACAGGCGGCGGGCGAAGCTCTTGGAGGACTCCAGTCGCGCCAACGCCGCGGTGGGACCGAAACAGGGCACGCCCCTGGCAGCGCACTCATCGGCCACGCCATCGACGAGAGCGGCCTCGGGCCCCGGGATCACGAGGTCGATGCCGTTGGTGTCGGGGGGCAGGGACGGTGCCAGGTCCACGTCGTGGCCCCAGCGGCGGCAGGCCCAGGCGATGGCCTGCTCTCGGCCGCCGCCGCCGACGACCAGCACCCGCATCAGGCAAGCACCTGCATCAGGCGAGTACCTGGTCGAACGACAGCTTGGGTTGGGCCATCGCCACCTCGATCGGGTAGACGCCCGTGAAACAGGCGTTGCAATAGCCGTCCTGGCGGCCGACGGCTCGCATCATCGCCTCCAGTGACAGGAACGCCAGGGAGTCGGCGCCGATGTGGTCCCGGATCTCGTCGACGCTGAGGCGGGCGGCGATGAGATCGCCGTCGTGTCCCATGTCGACACCGAAGTGGCAGGCGTCGGTGATCGGCGGGCAGGTGATGCGTACGTGAACCTCCAGTGCCCCGGCCTCGCGGATCAGCTTGACGAGGGGCCCGGCTGTGGTGCCCCGCACCAGGGAGTCGTCGATCACGATCACCCGCTTGCCCTCCAGGTTCGTGGCGAGGACGTTGAACTTGAGCGCCACTCCGCGCTCGCGGATGTCCTGGGTGGGTTCGATGAACGTGCGGCCGATGTACCGGTTCTTGATCAGCCCGTCGTTGAACGCCACGCCGCTCTCCTGGGCGTACCCGATAGCGGCTGGGATCGACGAGTCTGGCACCGGCACCACGACGTCGGCCTCGACGGGCGACTCCCGTGCCAGCTCGCGGCCGAGGTTCTGGCGCACGGTGTGCACCGTCTGACCGTCCCAGTGGGAATCGGGACGGGAGAAGTAGACGAACTCGAACGTGCACCGGGCCTGCCGGGACGCCGGCGTGAGCGCCTGGCTCCGACGGATCTCAGCGCCGCGCAGGGTAATGATCTCGCCCGGTGCGACCTCCTCGATGTCACTGCAGCCGAGCGTCGCCAGCGCGCAGGTCTCGGAGGCGATGGCATGACCACCGAGGGCGAGGCGGCCGACAGAGAGCGGCCGAAAGCCCCACGGATCGCGAACGGCCACCACCTCGTCGGCGGCCAACAGCACGAGGGAGAAGGCGCCCTTCCAGGCCGGCAGCGTCCGTTCGACCCGCTCCTCCCACGTACGACCGCCAGCCGCGGCGAGCATCAGCGTCAGCACCTCGCTATCGCTCGTGGCGGTGAGGCCGAAGCCCCGTGCCAGCAGCTCGTCGCGCAGTGCCGGGGCGTTGACGAGGTTGCCGTTGTGGGCGGTCGCCAGCGGTCCGTGCATGGTCTCCACGAGGAACGGTTGCACGTTGCGCAGGTGGCTGGCGCCGGTGGTGGAGTAGCGGGTGTGGCCGATGGCGTGGTAGCCGACAAGTGGGGCGAGCGCCGCCTTCGTGAACACGTTGGACACGAGCCCGGCGTCCTTGTGCACGCGTGCCCGCTGCCCGTCGCTCACGGCGATGCCGGCGGCCTCCTGTCCGCGGTGCTGGAGAGCGAACAGGCCGAAGAAGGCGAGTTGGGCGACGCCCTCGCCATGGGGCGTCGAGATGGCGAGCACGCCGCACTCGTCACGTGGTGAGTCGTCGTTGACCGTCATGGCTTCCTTGCAGTGTCGCGCGGATGGGTGTCGAGCCAGTGCCGGATGCGGCTTTCGACCGGATAGCCGCCGGGTTCGAACGCCCGCCCGGTCAGGCGTCGGTAGGCGTCGATGTAGCGATCGGACGTGGCGGTCCAGATCCCGTCGCCGACATCGGGTGGGGGACCGTCGCCCCGGTAGCCGGCGTCGGCGTAGGCCCTGCGAACGACCTCTTTGTCGAGGCTTTCTGGTTCCGCTCCGGCGGCGAGGCGATCCTCGTAGCCGTCGGCCACCCAGAAGCGGGAGGAGTCGGGAGTGTGCACCTCGTCGATCAGCATCAGCGTGCCCGACGCGTCGAGGCCGAACTCGTACTTGGTGTCGGCGAGGATCAGGCCGGCGTCGGCGGCGACCTGCTGGCCACGCGCGAACACGGCGAGCGCCACCGCCATCACGTCGTCCCAGAGAGCTCGCTCGACGAGCCGCCGATCGACGACGTCGGCGCACGACAGCGGCACGTCGTGGGTACCGGCTTCGCCCTTCGTCGTGGGCGTGACGATGGGCGTCGGCAGCTCCGTGTTCTTCGCCAGACCGTCGGGGAGTCGATGCCCGTCGACGACCCGGGCTCCTGTTGCGTATCGCTGCCAGAGTGACGTGTCGGTGACGCCGGTGATGAAGCCGCGCACGATGACCTCAACGGGCAGCGGGTGGGCGGCCAGTGCTACGAGCACATTCGGATCGGGCGTCGACACGGAGTGGTTGGGCACGAGATCGACGGTTCGCTCGAACCACCACGCCGAGAGCTGATTGAGTACCTGTCCCTTGTACGGCACGCCGGCCAGGACCCGATCGAATGCCGATAGGCGGTCGGTGGTGACGAACAGCCGCGTCGACGCGTCGAGCATGTACGAGATGCGTACCTTGCCGTCGCGACGGTCGCGCAGGGGCAGTTCGATCTCGGTGAAGGGCTCCACGGCGAGGACACCGGTGGTCGGCTCGCGCTCAGAGCTGGCGGGCATGCTCGACTCCCGCTTCGAAGATGCGCAACCCCAGCTGCGCCGGCGCGCCACCTTCCCGACGATGGGCCGGGTGCTGGCGGAGGGTCATGTGGTTCTCGGGATGGGGCATCAGACCGAGTACCACGCCGGAGGGGTCGGACACGCCGGCGACATCGGCCACGGAGCCGTTCGGGTTGGGACCTGCGTAGCGCAGGGCGACCTGGCCGGCGGCGGAGAGGGCATCAGGATCGGGATGGACGTACCGGCCCTCTCCGTGGGCGATGGGGCACTCGATCGGGGCGTCATCGCCATCGAGCCACACGCAGTTCGAACCTGCCTCGGGCGCCAGCGCCACCCAGCGGCAGTCGAAGCGGCCGGATTGGTTGTGTCCGAGCGAGCCGGGCAGCAGGCCGGCCCTCGTGAGCACCTGGAAACCGTTGCAAACGCCGAGCACCGGTCGCCCGGAGTCGACGAAGGCCCGCAGGGCGGCGGCGACCTTCGAGTCGCCTGCCGCCCCGTCAGACGTCTCACCGGCCAGGTCGAGCGCCAGCATCCGCCCGGCGCCGAGAGCGTCGCCGTAGCTGAACCCGCCGGCCACAACGACGAGGCAGGTGGCATCGAGGCGCCAGGGTTCCGCCACCAGTTCGGACGCCAGCACGATCTCAGGATCAGCTCCGGCTCGCATCAGGGCGGCGCAAGTGTCACGGTCGCGGTTCGTGCCAGGGCCGGCGACGACGACGGCACGCGGTCGCCTCATGGCACGGTCTCGAAGGCGGCGACGAGATCGTCGAGCTTGATCGGTGGGCATCCGGGCAGTCTCAGCGCTGCCTCGCCGGTGACCTCGCCGAGCACAGTCGGGACATCGTCGGCACTGGTCATCGTTGCCACGAACGCCTCGAGGTCGGCGGGAACGACCTCGACGAGGAGGCGGCCGGTCGACTCGGAGAACAGCGCCGTGGCGATGTCGTCGTGGGGCAGGGCGTCGATGCGGGCTCCAAGGTCACCGGCGATGCACATCTCGGCCAGGGCAACGGCGAGGCCGCCTTCGGAGACGTCGTGGCATGCGCGCACCAGGCCGGCAGCCATCGCCCGGTGCAGGCGGCGGTAGCGAGCCGGTGCCGCCGGGTCGGGCTGGGGCACGACGGAGGATGGGTGATACCTGCCGGTCGACGTCAGTACGTCGTCGAGGTGGCTACCGGCGAACTCGGGCCTCGTACGACCGAGCACCACGAGGTGATGCCCCGGCGTGGTCAACTCCGTCGTCACGCAGGCGGAGACGTCGGGAACGTGACCGACCGCAGTGATCACCAGCGTCGGGGGCACGGCGTGGCGGTTGCCGTCGGCGTCGGCGTACTCATTGTTCAGCGAGTCCTTGCCGGACACGAAGGGGGTGGCGTGCGCCAGGGCCGCGGTGCAGCAGCCCTGTACTGCAGCGACGAGATCTCCGAGCGTGGATGGCCGGCGGGGATCACCCCATGAGAAGTTGTCGAGTAGCGCAACGCGGTCAGGGTCGGCGCCAACGGCGACGACGCTGCGGATGGCTTCGTCGACGACCGCGGCGGCCATCGCCTCAGGGTCGTGGAGGCCGTACCAGGGATTGATGCCGATGCCGATGGCGATGCCGTGATCGTCGGCAGGGTCGGCCAGCACCACGCCGTCAGCGTGACCGCCGTTGGCGGTGAGCGGCCGGACGAGCGTGGCCCCGCCGATCTCGTGGTCGTAGCGGTGCACGACTGCAGCCCTGGACGACAGGTTGGCGTGGCGCAGCAGAGCCAACAGCGTGACAGCGACGTCGCCAACGTCGCGGACCCCGGCCTCGGTGCGCTCGGGGTTCGGCAGTTGGGCGGTCATCGTTCGCTCGGGGCGTCCACCGTGGAGGAACTCGAGGTCGACGTCGGCCGCCACGTGACCGTCGCTGCGCACGATGAGCCGCCCGGTCCCGGTGAACGAGCCGATGTCGGCCAGCTCCACGCCGAACCGCTCGCAGCGGTGGTCCAGCGCCTCGCGGTGCTCGGGCGGCACGGCGACCACCATGCGCTCCTGGGCTTCCGACAGCCACACCTCCCATGGCGCCAGCCCGGCGTACTTGCGCGGCACGAGGCCGAGGTCGACGTCGGCGCCGACGCCGTCGGCCATCTCGCCGACCGCCGATGACAGGCCGCCGGCCCCGCAGTCGGTGATGGCCGAGTAAAGGTCCTCGGCGCCGTCCAGCACGTCGATCAGCAGCTTCTCGGTGACGGGATCGCCGATCTGGACGCTGGCACCTGAGACGTCGCCGGTGCTGGCATCCATCGTGGCGCTGGAGAACGTTGCGCCGCGGATGCCGTCACGACCGGTGCGCCCGCCGAGCACGACGACCCGGTCGCCGGGATCCGGTCCTTCGTGCCGCGGCCGCTCGACGGCCTTACCGATGCAACCGCAGAACACCAGTGGATTGGTGGTGAAACGGTCGTCGTACCAGACGGCGCCGGCCACGGTGGGCAGGCCGATCTTGTTGCCGTAGTCGGCGACGCCGGCGATCACGCCCTCACGGATGCGCCGGGGATGCAGCGTGCCGGCCGGCAGTGAATCGGCGGGCACGGTTGGCGTGCCGAAACACAGCACGTCGGTCACGGCGATGGGGCGATGGGCGGCGCCCAAAATGTCGCGGATGACGCCGCCAACGCCCGTGTTGGCGCCACCGAAGGGCTCGACGGCGGACGGGTGGTTGTGGGTCTCGGCCTTGAGCGCCAGCGTGACGCCCGGTACGAACGAGACGATGCCGGCGTTGCCATCGAAGGCGGATCGCACGAACGCGGCGCCGATCGCCGTGGTGCACGAGCGCAGCTGGCCGAGCAGGGACTCGAGCATGGTCGATCGTTCGTCCGAACCGACGGTGATGGCGGCACGGAACGTCTTGTGCGAGCAGTGCTCGCTCCACGTCTGGGCCAACATCTCCAGCTCGACGTCGGTGGGGTCTCGCCCCAGCGAACGAAAGTGCTCCTGGATGGTGCGCAACTCGAGGAGGTCGAGGGCTAGCAGGCGGTCGTCGCCCAGATGGGCGAGCGCGGCCTCGTCGAGATCGCGCACGGCGACGAGCGCCGGTTCGGTGGCGACGCCGGCGAGCGGTTCTGTTGGCTCCGCCAGTCCTTCGCCCCAGTGCTCGATGATCGGGTTGGCGACGAGCCGGCGCACGACGGTGTCGGCCAACGCACGGTCGGTGTCGGGTGAGAACTCGACGCGCCGGCCGGTGGCGGCGCCGTCGACGGCAACGCCGAGCTGGGAGGCGGCGCGAAGCAGTGATTGGGCAGCCAGGTCGGTGACGCCAGGGTGCAACGTGACCTCGAAGGCCGGGCCAGCATGGTTCGGCGTCTCCCACGAGCCCGTCTGCAACAGGGGATCGATGAGGAAGCGGCCCAGGCGCCGCTGGCCGTCGTCGCCGAGATCGCCCGATACGTACAACACGTCGGCGACGGAAGGGGCCTGGGGCAGGGGCGTCCCGAGCTGCTCTGCGCCCCCGGCGATGTGGTCGGATCGGGCGTCGTGGTCGATGGCCCGGATCGTAAGACGATGCCAGCGCGCCACCTCCTGACCATAGGGACCCCCCGGTACCCGGTCGGTGCATTGAACGAAATGTCCGCCCCCTGGGGCTCCCGCCCCGTGGCCCACTTCGCGTTCTGGGTGCGGATCTTCTCAGCCCCTGATGAAATGTACGCCCGGAACGGGACGTGGCGCTCCGGGCGGGCATCGGGGAGGCGGCAGGGCACTACATTCGGGGTCGATGGCGGTGTACCTGTGCCACGAGCAGCCCGATCTGCTCGCCCACCAGGCGACGATCGTGGCCAGCCGACCCGGTGGTGTGGTACTCGACCGGTCGGCGTTCCACCCCGGCGGCGGCGGGCAGGTCAGCGACGCCGGAGTGCTCGAGGCGAGCTCTGGGCGCTACGCCGTGAGCGGGATCTCCCAGGAGCCGGACGAGCGCGGCGACGCAGTCTGGTGGCACCTGCTCGACGACGCCGAGGCAGAGTTGGCCGGTGTGGTGATGGTGGAGATCGACGCCGAACGCCGCACGTTCGTGTCCCAGCTGCACACCGACTCCCATCTACTCAACGCCTTCGTGTACGAGCAGTTCGAGGGGGCGCTCGTCACCGGGGCGCAGATCAACGCCGACGGCACGGGGCGGATGGACTTCGACCTGCAGGATGTCGACAACGATGTGTTGCGCGGCCTCGATGCTGCCGTCAATGGCGTCATTGCCGACGCTGTCCCCGTTGCATCGGTGTATGTCGACAGTGCTGATGCCGCCGGCACGGACGGCCTGGTGCGGAGCATGTCGGTGGCTCCGCCGCCGACGCCGGACGGCCGGTTGCGCGTCATCGACATCGCCGGGATCGACCGTCAGGCGTGCGGGGGCACGCACCTGTCGAACACCGGGCAGTCCCTGCCGTTCGCCATCACGAAGGTCGAGAACAAGGGTCGCCGCAACCGGCGAGTCCGCTTCCGTCTCGACCGTCTGTCCTGAAACAGCCCGCAGTCGACTGAACAGCGGTCCCTGCGTCATCGAGGAGCGACCATGCAGATCCAGATCAGATTCCAGCCGAGCTTCTCGGTGGCCCGTTTCACGCTCGGGCCGAACGAGCCCATCCGCGCCGAGTCCGGAGCCATGATGGCGATGTCGGCCGACACCACGATCGCCGCCAAGGCGGAGGGTGGCATGTTGAAGTCGCTGAAGCGGGCGGCGCTCGGCGGTGAGTCGTTCTTCATCACCACGCTGACCGGCGGGCCCGAGGGCGGGTGGGTGGACCTGGCGCCCAACCTGCCAGGCGACCTGATGGTGGTGGAGCTGCACGACGGTCGGGATTGGATCCTGGCCAAGGGAGCGTTCCTCGGTGCCGGCTCCGGTGTGACGATCGAGAGCCAGTTCAGGGGCATGCGCATGTTCGCCGGCGGCGAGGGTGCGTTCCTGATCGGCGCCACCGGTCAGGGCCCCGTGGTCGTGTCGGCATTCGGAGCCATCGACCGGATCCCCCTCGCGGCCGACCAGCGGGTGGTGGTCGACAGCGGGCACTTCGTTGCCTGCGAGGCCAGCGTGCAGTACAGCCTGCGCCGGGCGTCCGAGGGCGGTCTGATGCAATCGGCGAAGAGCGGCGAGGGTTTCGTGTTCGAGTTCGTCGGACCTGGCGAAGTGCTGATGCAGAGCCGCAACCCGTCCGCTCTCATCACATACCTGGCCGCTAACGGCCTCGGCGCCCGGAACTAGCACACCGCGGTGCGCTGGGTGGTGGTGGGCGCCGGCGCCGCTGGTTGTGTGGTGGCGGCCCGGCTGGTCGAGGATCCGTCAGCCCACGTCGTGGTCGTGGAGCCCGGCCCCGACCTCACCGCGTCCACGACGCCCCCAGCCGTTACCAGCCTCGACTATGTGGCGGCACTGCGCGAGCAGGACCGCCTGGCGACGACGAAGGCTGTACGAAACGCCGGTGGCGCTGTCACCGACTATGTGACAGGCCGGGGTGTCGGCGGATCGGCCGCCGTCAACGGCCTGGTGATGGATCTCGGCGATTCAGCTCAGTACCAGGCCTGGGGGTGGCATGACGTGGCAGAAGCGGCGGTCCGGGTCCGCGTCCCGCGCCAGATCGTGGGTGAGGAGCTGTTCGGCGTCGTGGACCGCGCCCTGCTCAGCACCCGCCGAGCGGCCCATCCGGTGGAGCTGTCGGTGCGGGACGGCCGGCGAGTGACCACAGCTGAGGCCTATCTGGACGGCGCCCGGGCCGACGGCCATGTCGACGTCGTCGTTGGCGTCGGCGTGGATCGGGTGGCGTTCGCCCGTGGCCGGGCGACGGGCGTCGTCCTCGACGACGGTACCCGCCTCGATGCCGACGGGGTGGTGCTCGCCGCAGGCGCATTGGGGTCGCCGGCCATCCTGCTGCGTTCGGGCGTCGACCACGTGCCGGTCGGGATCGGGTTGCAGGAACACCCCTCCGTCACGGTCACCCTGAGACTGCGGCCCGGCGCGCCGAGGGCCGGCGTTGCGACGGGCGCTGCATGGTCGACCGGCGGCGTGGTGGTGACGACGATGAACCACACCCGCACCGACGACGCCGTCGGCCCCGAGTACGGCGCGCTCCACGTTGCCCTCGTGCGGCCGCGGAGCCGGGGTCGGGTGGTGCTCGACGGAGACGGCCACCCGGTGGCCCACTTCGGGCAGTTGGCCTCCACGTACGATGTTGACCAGCTGATCGACGGACTCCAACGGGTGGGGGAGGCGCTGGAGCACCCGGCCTTCGGCGACGTGGTCGAAGTCGTGTTCCGAGACGCCGACGGCACGCCGGCCGACTTCTCCGCCCGGGACGGGCTGGCGGATTGGGTGCGCAGCGCCGATGGTGCGTGGCTGCACCCGGCGGCCTCGTGCCCGATGGGAACGGTGGTCGACGATGACGGCCGGCTGATCGGCACCGCCAACCTGTTCATCGTTGACGCTTCGGTGTTCCCTGAGATCCCCGCCGCGCCGACTTACTTGCCGACTTTGATGCTCGCCGAGCGGCTGGCGCCGCGGGTGCGTCGGGCCCCGGAGTGACTCGGACGGCGGCGAGCAGCTCGTCGAGGCTGGCCTCCAACATGTCGGTGAGCCGCCACACGTCGGGCACCAGCTCGCGATCGGCGACGAAGCCGAAGTCGAGGCTGCCGGT
This sequence comes from Acidimicrobiia bacterium, assembly GCA_013821025.1. GTDB lineage: Bacteria > Actinomycetota > Acidimicrobiia > Acidimicrobiales > Ilumatobacteraceae > JACDHN01. The sequence goes on from JACDHN010000007.1 coordinate 13,984, forward strand.
GTAGCTCTGCACGGTGATGTTCAGGCCCTGGCCGTCCACGAGGGCGGAGATCGGGTAGAAGTGCTTCAGCTCGGCGCCGCCCATGTAAAGCGGGACATTGGGACCCGGCACGTTGGAGATGACGAGGTTGAACGGGATGGCGCCGCGATCGGCGAGGCGCAGGCGGCTGTACATCCGCATCGCCCTCGCGGCGACGGCCGGAGGGGCGAACTGGGTGAAGTCCATCAGCGCCTCGGCGGGAATGGCGGCGAAGTTCTTCTTCGCCCCCTCCATGGCCTTGCGGGCGCGGTCGAGGCGGGTCAGCGGATCGGCCTCGTTCGTGGCGAGGTCGGCGAACATCGCCGATACCCGATTCTGGAAGACGTCGGTCTCCGCACCGGTCCTGATGGAGACCGGCACCATGGCGATCAGGCTCTCGGATGGAAGTGCGTCGTGTTCGATCAGGTACCGGCGCAGGGTGCCACTGCACAAGGCCATGACCACGTCGTTGAACGTGCAACCGACGGCACGGCGGATGTCCTTGGCCGACTCGAGCGGCAGCGTCGTGTATGCGAAGCGGCGGTGGGGCGAGATCGTGGCGTTGAACAGCGTGCGCGGCGCAGCCGTGATCGGAAGGGCCGGCGGGCGGTCCTCGGAGCGCCGCTCCGGGTCGCGCAGCCGGCGGCGCATCATGTTGCCGAGCGGACCCGGGATCGGCTGAACGACGAGATCTGCGAGGGCTCCAAGGCTCCCGCTCTGCGGGTTGCGCCCGAACTCGCGGATCGTGTGCAGCGAGTGACGAACGAAGCGATCGGGTTGGCGCAGGTACGACACCAGCGTGCGCTGCAGCAGCTCGCGTTCGGTTGGGACGGCCTCAGGTTTCCATTCCGCTGGAGGACCGACGTCTCGCACGTCGGGTGAGAGGTCGAGCAGGGCGGCCAGCATCAGGGCACCCGCAGCACCGTCGATGGCGGCGTGGTGAACCTTCGTGACCTGGGCAATCAGGCGACCCTCGTCGACTCCCTCGATCACGTACAGCTCCCACAGCGGACGCCGGCGGTCCAGGGCCCTTGCGTGGATGCGGCTCACGACCTCACTCAGCTGCTCCGGCGTCCCTGGTGGCGGCACGGCGTGGTGCCGTACGTGGTAGTCGATGTCGAACTCTGCGTCGTCGATCCAGTACGGGAAGTCGAGACCAAGGGGAACCTCGACGAGGCGGCGCCGGAACGGTGTCAGCGTGCCGAGCTGTTCGAGGATGATCTGCTTCGTCGCCGCCAGGCCTGCGCCCCCTGGCGTTCCGGTCGGGTCGTAGAGGTTCATCGACGAGACGTGCCCATAGGTGGAGCGGTTCTCCATGTTCAGAAAACTCACGTCGATGCCGCTCAGCTGGCGCATCGCCCGATCCTATGTGTGTGGCGCAGCGGCATGTTCCTGGCGGCGTCGCGTCCGGACCGAGTGGCGCACGGCGAGCACCCAACCAGCGGCGACGGCGACGGAGAACAGGAACCACTGAACGGCGTAGGAGAGGTGGGGACCATCGGTCAGCTCCGGCGGCGCGATCGACTCGGGGAAGATGGCGCCGCCGGGCGAGTCCTCGGCGCGAATGTCGACGTAAGCAGGGATCACGGGGCCCGGCAGCTGCGGCGCCAGCCGTTCGATGTCGATGCGCTGGGCCTCGGTGAGATCGCCGACATCGGCATCGGACACCTGCCCGCGACGACGATCGTCGGAAGGATGGACCCGACCTACCACTTCGACGTTGTCCTCTGGTGGCGGAGCCACCTGGTCGTCGGGGGCGTCGAGCGGCACGAAACCCCGGTTGACGAGCACGATGTCGCCGTCGTCGAGGCGCAGTGGCGTGACCACGTTGTCGCCGGAACGGCCGTTCTGGGATCGGTTGACGATCCGGATCTCCTCGTCGGTCAGGAACTCGCCGGAGAGCTCGACGGGTCGCCATTCGATGGCGTCGAGGTCCGACAGGTGGGCCGCCACGAGTGGCTCGAGCGCCACCGGCGGCTCGTTGTAACGCGCCTCGACAATTTCGTTGAACGCCTGGCGCTCATCGAGGCGCCGTAGCTGCCAGAACCCGAGGTTGACCATGAGCACGATGCCGGCGAGCACGAGCAGGTGGAACGCAAGCCACCGTGGTCGCAGCAGGAAGCGGAGCATGGCGCCGGGCACGGTAGCGGTGGAGCAGCGATACCGTCGTCGGCGATGGACCGCAGCGAGTTCCAGCTCCCGCTCGAAGAGAAGATCAGGTGGATGATCGACACCAATGGCTGGGCGGTCGAGCCCGTCAGCCCGGTCCGCGACAGCGATCCGCCGGTGCCGGCGTACTCGTACTCGATCGGGTTGCCGGACGCCGTGGACTTCCCCGACGTGGCCGTGTTCGGTCTCACGCCGGTCGCGGCGAAGGGACTGATCGATCTCGTGGCGGGTGCCCGGCAGGGTGGCACCGAGATCCCACTCGGCGTGGAGTTGGTGGGCCTGCTCGATAGCGAGTTGCGCTGCGCGTTTGCACCGGTCGACGTGGACCGTTGGGCTTCGATGTTCGCGACCGCCACGGAGTGGTACCAAGGCACGTCGTTCGAGATGGTGCAGCTGATGTATCCGGATCGCAGCGGATTCATGCCGTACGAGTCGGGCTACGAGCAACGGATGCGGTTCGCCCAGCCGGTTATCGGCGAGTTCCCTGCTCAGTAGCACTGTTACGCTCTGGCGTCGGGATGACCACGCACGCAGATCTGCCGGCGACGGGGGCGTGGGGCCCCGGTGACCATCCCGGTCGACGGCGGTTCCTGACGTTCGCCACGGACCACGGGTTTGCCGTGGAGAGCGGCACGGTGCTGCACGACGTGGTGGTGGCCTACGAGACGTGGGGGAAGCTGAACGAGGACGGCTCCAACGCCGTGCTCGTGTGCCACGCCTGGACCGGTGACAGCCATGCCTCCGGGGCTGCCGGCCGCGGGCATCCTGCTCCCGGCTGGTGGGACGAGGTGATCGGGCCAGGACTGGCGATCGACACGGACCGTTGGTTCGTGGTGTGCCCCAACGTGCTCGGCGGCTGCCAGGGATCGACGGGCCCGGCGTCGGCGATGCCGGGCGACGGGCGGCCGTACGGCTCGCGTTTCCCCGTGATCACGATCCGCGACATGGTGCGCTGCCAGGCGCGATTGGCCGACCATCTCGGCATCGAGCGGTGGCACGCCGTCACAGGCGGGTCGATGGGCGGGATGCAGGTCCTGGAGTGGGCCGTGATGTACCCCGAGCGTGTGATGTCGATCGTCCCGATCGCAACGTGCATGCAGGCGACAGCCCAGCAGATCGCCTGGGGAGTGATCGGTCGCCGGGCCATCCGCCTCGACCCGGCTTGGCAGGGCGGCGACTACTACGAGTCCGGTGTCGGCGGGGGACCGTCCGAGGGGTTGGGCGTGGCGCGCATGGTGGCCCAGGTGACGTTCCGCAGCGACAACGTGTTCACGGACCGCTTCGGGCGCGAACTGGTGGACCGGGCGACGGTGGGCGACACGTTCGGTCTGTGGCAGGAGTTCGAGGTGGAGCAGTATCTCGAGCACCACGGCGACAAGCTGGCGCGACGCTTCGACGCCAACAGCTACCTGGTGATCGGCAAGGCGATGGACCTGCACGACATCGCCAGGGGTCGGGGCGGTGTCACCCAGGCGCTCGACCGGTTTGCCGGGGCGTCACTCGAGATCGGCATCTCGTCGGACATGCTGTATCCCGAGTACCAGCAGCGGGCGATCCATCAAGCCCGCATCGAGCGCGGATTCGACAGCGAGTTCGTGCGCATTGAGTCGCCGCACGGCCACGACGCGTTCCTGATCAACCTGAACCAGATCTGCGAACCGATGGCCAAGTTCCTGGACCGAGTCTGACGGTCGTACTAGGAGGTCAGGCGTTCCAGTAGGGGAGCGGAGCGGCTAGACCCGGGCATGCGCAGGGCGATGAGCGTCTTCGCGCTCTTGGGCCCATCGTCGGGCTCCGTGGGCGACAGGATGTAGATGACCCGCTTGCGCCAGTCGGTGGTGCCTCTGGCCTCGATGCGCCAATCGCCGGTGACCTTTCTCCCCGAGATCAGGCCGCGAGTCCTCAGGTTGATGACGCCGTCGGGCTTGATCTCGCCACGAACCTCCCGCCAGCGCCCACCGCCTGCGTTCGCGCTGAGGCTGATCGGTTGGGCCCTGCAGATGAACCGGTTCCCGTCCTTGGACGACCAATGCGGCTCGATCATGAAGGCCAGGCCGAGCATGGCGAGCATCACCAGCACCGTCAGGATGATCCAGACCGAGTCGCTCACCGGGTCGAGTGTGCCATCTGGCGCGACGCCACGTGCGCCGCATGACGGTGACGTAGCCGTCTGGGCAAGGTCAACCACCCCGTGTTGTACGAGGAACGCGTATCGTCCGATCCGTGGAGGATCCCTTCGCCCTCGTCGCCGCCGAGTCGACCACGTACGCCGTCTACGGACTGATCGCCCTCCTCGCGGTGTTGGGCATCGCCATGGTCATCGTGACCGTGTGGCTGGTGCGGATGACGAAGCCGGAGCACGACTCGCTGTCGGCGCTGGACGTGATGGGATCGCGCCGATTCCGCACGGAGGGCACGCGGGCCCGCGAGCGCCGGTTGGCAGCCACGCATGAGACGGCCGACGACGCCTTGGGGGCGACCGCCGTCATGACCGGGTCGGCCGGGGCGGGCACCGACGCCGCCGCCGATGCGGACGATGAAGCCGGCGACCCCGACGCCACCGGTGCCGTCGAGGTTGTCGACGGTGCGCTCCTGCCCGCCGCCGACCGAGGGGCGGCGCCGAGTGCCGAGGCAGACGCAGACCGCGAACCGCAGGTAGAGCCAGAACCAGACGTCGAACCGGAATCCGAGCCAGAGCCAGTGGCCGACCCGGAGCCGGAACCCGAAGCGGAGGTGGAACCAGAGCCGGAGGTGGAACCGGAACCCGAAGCGGAGGTGGAACCAGAGCCCGAGGTGGAACAGGCCGCCGGGGTGGAGCTGGAACCGGACGTGGAGCCCGAGCCCGAGGTGGGGTCCGACGCTGAAGAGTCGGAGGACG
>JACDHN010000318.1 GCA_013821025.1 Acidimicrobiia bacterium
GCGCTGCACTCGATGTGCCAGCCAGGCCGCCCGGGCCCCCAGAGCGTGTCCCAAGACGGTTCGTCGTCGGCGGACGGTTGCCACAGCACGAAGTCGAGCGGGTGACGCTTGTCGGGATCGTCCACGTTGCCGCCGCCCTTGCGCGCCAGCTCCACCATCGCTGCCTCATCGAGGCCGCTGATCGAGCCGAATGACTCGAAGGCGCTGACGTCGAAGTACACCGACCCGCCGGCCTGGTAGGCGAAGCCGCGGTCGAGCACCATGCCGATGAAGCCCCTGATGTCGGGGATCGCCGACGAAGCCCGCGGTGTCGACGACACCGGGAGGGCAGAGAGGGCCTCCATGTCGCGTTCGAAGCGAGCCTCCTCGGCGGCGGCCAGATCGAGGTAGTGGATGCCGAGCTGGCGGGCCTTGACGAACAGCGGATCGTCGACGTCGGTGACGTTGCGCACGCAGGTGACGGTGTGGCCGAGATCGATCAGCCGGCGCTGCAGCACGTCGAAGGCGACGAACGTCGCTGCGTGCCCGACGTGCGTGGCGTCGTATGGCGTGATCCCGCACGTGTACATGAGCACGTGGGGACCGGGTTCGAAGGCGACGATGTCGCGTCGCGCTGTGTCGTAGAGCCGCATGCTCACTTGTCAACAGCGGATCGGGAGCTCTTGATTCCCGTGAGCTTCGGCGCCACGCGGGTCTTGTAGCGCACGTTGAGCTGCAGCAGCACGGCCGTGAACGCCTCGATGGCCATGGCGTTGGACAGCTCGCCGGCATCGAGTGGTCGGCAGCCGGGGATGCGGCTGACGATGTCGGCGACAACGGCGATGGCGGACGGGTCGTCACTGCAGATCAGCACGTCGGAATCGATCGGCTCGTTGACGTTGCCGAGCTCCTTGGCCGGTAGGTGGTGGAACGCAGCCACGAGCCGGCATCCCGGCACCGCGGCCTGCACGTGGGCGGCGACGCTGCCTCGCGGCGGCACGAGCGGCTGGAACTCCTTGCCCACCCGCACCAGCGCGTTCGCCATGCTGACCACGACCTTGCCGTCGAGGTCGTTGGCGTGGGCGTGGGCCGTCGTCGCCGCCGAGTCCCACGGCGTGGCGATGACCACCAGGTCGCACGCCGCTGCATCGTTGTTGTCGCCGCATCCGAGGCGGTCGCCGAGCTTTGGCCACTGCACGACCAACCGGTCTCGGACCTCCTTCGCCCGGTCTTTGGACCGCGAGCCGATCACCGCCTCGTCGCCGATGCTGGCCAGCCGGGCGGCCAACCCGCTGCCGGCAGGTCCGGTGCCACCGAAGATGCCGACGCGCATCGGCCGAGCCTTGCACAAGGGCGCTACGGTCAGCGCAATGGGTCTGCTGGAGGGCAAGAACATCGTCGTCACCGGCGTCCTCACCGATGCCTCGATCGCCTTCGCCGTCGCCAAGCTGGCCCAGGAAGAAGGTGCTCAGGTCGTATTGACCGGAGCCGGGAGGGCACTCAGCCTCACCCAGCGCACGTCGCGCAAGCTGCCGACGCCGGTCGACGTGTACGAGTTCGACGTCACGGTCGACGAGCACGTGAGCAGCGTGCGGGCGGCGGTCGGAGCCCGATGGGACCGGGTGGACGGGGTGCTGCACTCCATCGGCTTCGCCCCTGCCGCAGCTCTCGGCGAAGACTTCATGGGCGCCACCTGGGACGACGTCGCCACGGCGATGCAGATCTCCGCCTACTCGCTGAAAACACTCGTCGATGCGTTCGGGCCGCTGATGACCGAGGGAGGCGCCGTCGTCGGACTCGACTTCGACAACTCCAGGGCCTGGCCGGCTTACAACTGGATGGGCGTCGCCAAGTCGGCGCTGCAGAGCGTGAACCGTTACCTGGCCAAGACGCTCGGACCCCAGGGAATCCGCTGCAACCTCGTGGCGGCCGGACCGGTCAAGACCATGGCCGCCAAGAGCATCCCCGGCTTCGCCATGTTCGAGGACATCTGGGACACGCGCGCCCCGCTCGGCTGGGACGTCAGCGATCCCCTTCCCGTTGCCAAAGCGTGCGTGGCCCTGCTCAGCGACTGGTTCCCAGCAACGACCGGCGAGGTGCTTCACGTCGACGGCGGCTTCAACGCCGTAGCGGTGTGAGCGGCGATGAACCGATTGGCAGGAGAGAGTTCGCCGTACTTGCGCCAGCATCGCGACAATCCCGTCGACTGGTACCCGTGGAGCGAGGAGGCGTTTGCGCAAGCGGCCGCCCGCGACGTACCGGTGCTGATCTCGGTCGGCTACTCGGCGTGCCACTGGTGCCACGTGATGGCCCACGAGTCCTTCGAGGACGAAGAGGTAGCGGCGTTGATGAACGAGCTGTTCGTCAACATCAAGGTCGATCGCGAGGAACGGCCAGACATCGACGCCATCTACATGGACGCCGTGCAGGCCCAGACCGGGCGTGGTGGCTGGCCGATGACGGTCATGGCGACCCCGAAGGGCGAGCCGTTCTTCGGGGGCACGTACTTTCCCAAGCCGCAGTTCATCGCACTTCTGCGTGGCGTCGACGACGCCTGGCGCACGAAGCGGGCCGAGCTCGCCAACAACGTGAAGGCTCTCACGAAGGCGCTCGGCGAGGCCAGCGCCACGAAGCCGGCCGACCGACCTCCTGGCTACGAGCCGATCAACGCTGCCCTGCGGGCGCTGGGCTCGAACTTCGACAAGGAGTGGGGCGGGTTCGGTCCTGCGCCCAAGTTCCCGGCCACGATGAACCTCGATCTCGTGATGCGGGCCGACCTGCATGGTCCGGCGGACGCCAACAGGACTGTGGTGACGACGACGCTCGACGCCATGGCCTCTGGCGGCATGTACGACCACCTCGGCGGCGGTTTCTCGCGCTACTCGGTCGACGAGCGCTGGCTGGTGCCGCACTTCGAGAAGATGCTCTACGACCAGGCCCAGCTGATCCGGACCTACACACATGCCTTCTTGATGTACGGCGAAGCGCGTTGGCGCCAGATCGTCACCGAGACCGTCGAGTACGTGCTCACCCGGCTCCGCCACCCCGGCGGCGGGTTCTACTCGGCCGAGGACGCCGATTCGCTCGATGCGGAAGGCCACAGTGTCGAGGGGGCGTTCTACACCTGGACGCCGGGCGAGGTGGCCAACGCCGTCGGCGACGCCGGACGGGGCGCCGAGGCCGCCGAGTGGTACGGGATCGGGGACGAGCCGAACTTCGAAGGCCGCTCGATCCCGAACCGGCTGCACGCCAGGGGCGAGTGGGACCGTCCCGGCACCATCGAGCAGGCGCGACGGGCCATGTTCGAGCACCGTGCGACGCGACCGCGGCCGGGCCTCGACGACAAGGTGCTGACCGAGTGGAACGCCATGATGATCGGTGCCCTCGCCGAAGCCGGCGCGGCGATGGGCCGACCGGACTGGATCGATGCCGCGGTCGCCACAGCCGACTTCCTGCTCGACGAGCTGCGCAGCGACGACGGGCGCTGGCAGCGCAGCTGGCACGCCGACGCAACGCCACGGGCCCGCCACAGGGCGCTCGCCGCCGACCACGCGATGCTTGTCGATGCCTACGTGCGGTTGGCCGGCGTCGACGTCCCCACC
>JACDHN010000319.1 GCA_013821025.1 Acidimicrobiia bacterium
GTGCGGGTCCATCTCCCTCGCCGGCGGTTCTTCGGCCGGCTCGTGGCGCCGCTGACAACCAGGGCACCAGTACACGACGCGGGCGAACTCGCCGGTGCGCTTCGACTCGATCGTAGAGCGACATCGGAAGCATGGCTGGGCGGTGCGCCCGTACACGGCGAGCCCGCCGGGCACGTCGGCGACGGTGATGCGCTGGGCGTGGCGCAGGTTGGCGCGCAGCAGCTGGGACGCCGTATCGACGATCGCTCGAGCCTCGCGTTCGGTTACGTTCTGCACCAGGCCCCAGGGGCTCAGCTCGCAAGCCCACAGCACCTCGCTGCGGTAGACGTTGCCAACACCGCACAGCACTCGCTGATCGAGCAGTACGTCAGCTACCGGCATGTCGCGGTCGGCGTACGTCATGAGCAGCTCGACGCACCGGCCGAGGTCGGCGTCGGGGCTGCACAGGTCGGGACCCAGGTTGCCCATCCCGGGATGCCGCCGACGGTCGTGCACGCGGTACGTCTCGACGACCGGGGCGTTGAAGCACACTGCCAGCCACGAGGCGGTCTCGACGATCGCTCGCATCTGGCGCTGCGGCCGGCGCCACTGCTCGCCTGGACGATACAGGTGCCACGAACCAGTCATCTTCATGTGCGTGTGCAGCACGACACCGTCGTCGAAGATGATCTCGAGGTTCTTGCCGTGGCTGCGGACGTTCTCGATCACCCGACCCGCTGTCGGGGCTTGCCCGACGAGGCGCGGGGCGTCGAAGGCCATGAGCTTTTGGCCGACCAACGCCGTGCGCAGCGCGGCCGCCGCCCGGTAGATGGTGTCGCCCTCGGGCATCAGCCCATGCTCCCACAGCCCACCCATCGCCACCGCCACCCCCGCCACCATCTGGGCGTGATTCCTCCCATTCCTCGTTCTGGGTGTGGATCTCGTCGGGGGTCGCGACGATCGACGCCCAGAACGGACCCCGGGGGCTACGGGAGTTGGCCGGCGTGGGCGAGGGCGAGGCGCAGGAGACGGTCGTGGCCGCCGGTCATCTCGTTGCGCACACGCTCACTGACGGCCTGGGCGGGCGAGAACCACGTCAGGTCAAGAGCCTCCTGGGTGGGCTGGCAGTCACCGACCACGGGCACCACGAACGCCAGGCTCACTGCGTGATGGCGGGGGTCGTGGAACCCGCTGCGGTCGGGGTCGGGGAAGTACTCGACGATCGTGAACGGCGTGGGGTCCGGAGGCATCTGAGGCATGGCCATCGGCCCGAGGTCCTTCTCGAGGTGCCGAATCACCGCCTCGCGGACGCGCTCGTTGAGCTGCACCCGACCTGTGACGAGCATGCGGCTAATCGTCCCGTCGGCCGCCACGCGTAGCAGTAGCCCGATCTCGGTGACGTTGCCCAGTCCGTCGACGCGCACCGGGACGGCGTCGATGTACACGAGCGGCACGCTGCCGCGCACCTGCGCGATGCGGTCATCGGACAACCACCCACCCTCGATCTCTGTCGTCATGTTCGACTCGCTCACGGCGAATCATTGTTCCAGATCCGGGCGCCCTCACACAGGCTCGGGCTCCGTCGGGTTCGAGCAGGTGTCTAGATCGGCAGGTTGCCCGTCGCAGGAGCCGTCGATCCGTGATCGCGGTAGGCGGCGATCGTGCGCTGGGCGATGCGCATCTGGTGCACCTCATCGGCGCCATCGGCGAAACGCGCCCAGCGGGCATGCTGATACATGTGGGCCAGCGGGGTGTCGGTGGAGTAGCCGAGTGCCCCATGCACTTGGATCGACCGGTCGATCACTCGACCGAGCATGTTGGCCACGAAGTGCTTCGCCATCGACACCTCGGACTTGAAGTCGACCGTACTGTCGACCTGGGCCGAGTCGATCTTGTACGCCGCGTGCAGCACCATCAGCTTGGCCTGATAGAGCTCCACCGTGGAGTCGGCGATCATCCACTGGATGCCCTGCTTCTCCGCCAGCACCGAGCCGTGGGAGTACCGGTTGAGCGACCGGTCGACCATCATGTCGAGCGCCATCTCGGCCTGGGCGATCCAGCGCATGCAGTGCGCCAAGCGGGCAGGACCCAAGCGGTACTGACCGAGCAGGTGCCCTTGGCCCCGACCGCCGAGCATGTTCGCTGCCGAAACACGAAGGTCCTCGATGCGGATCTCGGAGTGGCCCGTGGAACCGTGCATGGTCTCGATCTGACGCACCTCCTTCCAGCCGTTCGCCGGTAGCTCCACGAGAAATGCCGTGTTGGCCGCCTGGGGCAGGTCAGGGTCGTCCTCGGTGCGGGCCACGAGAATGGCGAAGTTCGCCCGGTGGGCGTTGGAGATGAACCACTTGTGGCCGTTGATCACCCATTCGTCGCCGTCGGGCACTGCCGTCGTCTGGATCAGCGTCGGGTCCGATCCGGCCACCTCCGGCTCGGTCATGGCGAAGCACGACCAGGCCTTGCCATCGCACAGCGGGCGCAAGAACCGTTCCTTCTGCTCGGCGGTACCCCAGTGCAGGAGCGTGTGCATGTTGCCCTCGTCGGGGGCCTGGCAGTTGAACACCCACGGCCCGTAGTACGTCTTGGCCGCCTCCGCCTGCACCATTGCGAGCTGCACGTGGCCGAGCCCCATGCCGCCCCACTCGACCGGCATGTGCGGAAGCCAAAGGCCCGTCTCCTTCGCTTGCCGGCGCATGTCGACCAGCAGCTTCAGGTACTCGCCCTTGCCGTTGTCGTTGTCGGTGCCGTTGCCGGTGTCGCGGAGCTGCTCCGTCTCGATGCGCTGCTCCGTCGGGCGCACGACGTCGTCGATGAACGTGCGCGTGCGGACCCGGATCTCCTCGAGCTCGGGAGAGAGGCTGAAGTCGATCGCCATGAAGGCGACAGTACTCATGGCGTGTGCCCTACCTCTCGGCGGGTGAACGGACCATCGGTAGGATCGGGCCGGACATGACCGAAGCGGCTGACGACGGTGGCAGCCGCCGAGCACGCCCCGACCGACGCACCTGGATCCAGAGCGATCGGCGCATCCCGCGGCGCATCGCCAGGCCGTTGCGGGAGTTCCTCGACATCGAGGCGGCAGGTGGCGTCGTGCTGCTCGCCGCCACTGTGGCGTCGCTGATCCTTGCTAACAGCCCGGCCGGCGACAGCATCGCCTCGTTCTGGGAGGAGGAGCTGACGGTGCTCGAGTTCGGCGACTTCCAACTGACCGAGACGCTCGGCCACTGGGTGAACGACGGGTTGATGGCCATCTTCTTCTTCGTGGTCGGACTCGAGATCAAGCGCGAGCTGGTCACCGGTGACCTGCGCGATCCCAGGCGAGCCGCTCTGCCGGCAATCGCTGCCGTCGGCGGCATGGTCTTGCCGGCCGCCCTGTTCCTGGTGTTCAACCTCGGCGGCAACGGGTCACGCGGGTGGGGCATTCCGATGGCGACCGATATCGCCTTCGCCGTCGGCGTGATGGCGCTGCTCGGTGACCGGGTGCCTTCGCCGCTCAAAGTGTTCTTGTTGACACTCGCCATCGTGGATGACATCGGCGCCATTGCCGTGATCGCCATCTTCTACAGCGAAGGACTGTCGTTCGGGTGGCTGACCATCGC
>JACDHN010000320.1 GCA_013821025.1 Acidimicrobiia bacterium
CCCGCTCCGCCGGTGCCGTACCGGCAGAGTCGGCGCCGAGTCCTGTGAGTTGCCGCCAAAGCGCTGCGGCCAACTGCGACCGCGCCGAGTTGTGCGTGCACACGAACAAGGCCCGGCCGACGGCGACGCCACTGCCCGGCGAGAGATCAGTGAGTGCAACCCGTTCGAGACGCACGTACCGGCGACGCCCGTCGCCCGACGACCGGCGACGCGAGACAAGACCGACCTCCTCGAGCACGTCGAGGTGGTGAGCCAGCAGGTTCGACGGGACGTGGAACATGCGCTGCAGCTCTACCGGTGCTCGGTCCGAAACAACGAGCTCGTCCACGATCGCCAGTCGCATCGGGTCACCAAGTGCAGCGTGTCGTGCCGCCCGGCTCGACACAGCATCGTCGATCACACGGCCAGACTATCGCTCAGTAACTACTGAGTCAAATGAACATGAGTAATCGAGGGTGAGGCTAGCTTACGTGGGCTTGAGGGCGCGAACGATGGCGGCGTGAACCCCATCGCCGACGGCGTGCGTAAAGTCAATTGCGACCTCGTCGAAGCCCGCTGCCACGAGGCCTCTTCGGTACTCGGCGACGCTCAACGCCCCGGCGATGCACCCGACGTGGCTGCCGCGTTCGGCTCGTTCGGGCTCGCTGAGTCGATCCTCGGTCACCACGTCGCTCACTCCGATTCGCCCACCGGGACGCAGCAGCCGGTGCATCTCGGCGAACACCGCCGGCTTGTCGACAGACAGGTTGATCACACAGTTTGAGATCACGACATCGATCGATGCATCCGGAAGCGGCACAGCTTCGATCGCTCCCTCGAGGAACTCGACGTTCGTGGCACCGGCCTCGCCGGCGTTGCGACGAGCCAGATCGAGCATCTCGGACGTGAAGTCGACGCCGTAGGCCCGTCCTGTCGGACCGACGCGGCGTGCCGACAGCAAGACGTCGATGCCGCCGCCAGAACCGAGGTCGAGCACGACCTCACCGGAATGCAGGTCGGCGACTGCGATCGGGTTGCCGCAGCCGATGCTGGCCAGTGTCGCCGCATCCGGCAGTCCTTCGAGATCGTCGTAGAGCCCGGCACCGAACTGCTCGGCCTGCGGTCCACAGCAGGCCTGGGCACCCTCGCCCGCGGCAACCGCGGCGGTGGCGTAGTACGTGCGGACTTGACGCTCGATGTCGTTGCTGCTGGTCATGTTCGTCTCCCTGTTCGGTCGGTCGAGGCTGGTTCGTCCCACGGGCTCACGCCGGCGGGAATGCGGCCCATTACCACTTCGGCGGTCGATGGGAAGCACGACAGGCAGCGCTCGTTGATCCTCCACGAGCTCGATGTGCTCACACGCTCGACCAGGACGAACCTGACCTCGCCGAGGATCTTGAGGTGGTGGGAGACCGTTGACTGCGCGAGATCGAGGGCTTCGACGATCTCGCCGACCGACATCGCCCGCCGCTCCGTCGCCAGCAAGTTGAGGATCAAGATGCGCGACGGATCCCCGAGCGCACGAAACCACGGCGCCCAGGTCTCTGCGTCCTGTCGTGAAACGTCCATCGATCATCGACGATAGTCGATCCAACTCGCGGCGTCTACGTCGGCGTGCCGATGTCGGCGTGTCCGTGTCGGTGGTGGAGGTCGGGGACATGCGGATGGTGATGGACAACATGGTCGTGGTGATGTCGATGCCGGTGCCGTCCCTGGACGGCAACCTTGTGGGGATGGACATGGTGGACGTCGTCGTGGCGATGCTCGTGATCGTGTTCCGCCTCGTCGTGGTGGTGCTCGTGCTCGTGGTCGCTGCCGAGGACGAGGCTGACGCCGGCGGCGGCAACCGCTAGTGCGGCGAGCTCGCGGATCGTCGGTTGGTCGTCAAAGAGGGTCCATGCCATCACGGCGCCGATGAACGGGGCGGTCGCAAACACGAGTTGACCGCGGGCGGCGCCGAGCTCGCGAGCTCCCCCGACCCAGAGCGTGATGGAGACGCCGTAGCCGATGGCGCCGACGACGAGCGCCCACGCGACCGACGCCGCAGCGCCGGTGCTGGCGCCGGTGACGGCGATGCCGATCACGAGGTTGACGCTCCCGGCGATGAGCCCCTTGACGAAGGTGATGTGTGATGGAGCGAGTTCGTCGAGCGCGGCCGTGACGCAGTTGTCGATCGCCCAGCACGCGCAGGCGCCGGCGATCAGCAGCGCCCCGATGCGCAGGTCCGTGCTTGCCGACCACGCCAGGACGACGCCGCCGGCGACGACGGCGAGCGTGCCGGTCACCACCCGACGTCCGAGGTGTTCGCCGAACAGCAAGCCGGCTAGCACGACGGTGAAGCCCAACTCCAGGTTCAGCAGCAGCGACGCGCTCGCCGCCGAGGTGCGAGTCAGCCCGGCGGCCAGCAACACGGGGGCGATGGCGCCGCCCACCACGACGGCGACGGCGAGCCGGCTGCCGCCCCGTCGTAACGTCGGCGCTGATGGTGGATCACGAACGACGATCGGCATGACGGCGATGGCGGCACCGAGGTACAGCAGGCCGGCAAGGGTGAAGGCGCTCATGTCGTCGGCGAGTCGCGACGCAGCTGGCGCGGACGCGCCGAACAGCACGGCGGCGGCGGTGCAGAGCAGCACCCCTCGACTGTTCATGATCCATGTTGTACCCCTGTCCTGCGTCGCGTCACGACGAGTAGAGAAGGTGAACGACTTCTGAGCGTGTATACTTAACCGTATGGTTCATGATGACGCGGCGATGCTCGATCGAGCGTTGGCGGCGCTGGCCGACGCCAACCGGCGCGACATCCTCGAACGCGCCGCAGTGCGCCCGGTGTCGATCTCGGCGTTGGCCGAGCCGCTGGGCATGTCACTTCCGGGTGTCCTCAAGCACGTTCGAGTGCTGGAGGAGGCGGACCTGCTCGTCACCAGCAAGGTCGGCCGGGTTCGGCTCTGTGAGTTCCGACCTCGTTCGCTGGACGAGGTCGCCGGTTGGGTCGAGGACCGGCGCCGTCGATGGGACCGGCTGCTCGACCGCTTCGCAACGCACGTTGCCGACCGCGAGGGACCATCGACGTGAGCGAGCACGAGGTGCGCTTCGAGCGACTGGTCGACGCCACGGTTGAGGAGGCGTCCAGGCGTGGAACGACGCGGACGCTCGCGTCCGGTGGCACAAGGCCGAGGATCATTGGACTGTGGAGGCCTCAACTGACCTACGGGTCGGTGGCGGCTGGCGGGTGGCGTGCGGGCCGTCGGCGGACGAGCCTTACGTCGAAGACGGCGTGTTCGAGGTCGTCGACCCACCCCACCGCGTGGTCTATACGTGTGCGCACTGTGTCTCCGGCCGCCCGATCTTCCAGACACGGATCACGGTCACGTTCGAGGCCCGAGGCGATCAGACGTTGGTCGCCCTGGTCGACGCCGGCTTCCCGGACGATGAGATCCGACGCGAGTTCGAGGATGGATGGCCAGCGTTCCTCGCCACGTTCGCACGGGTCGTGGCGACCCAGTGACCGGCGATGTCGACGTGGTCGATCCTGCGGGTTCGAGCGGTTCGCCGAGCTCGCCGAACTGCTCGGGGTGCCGGTAGACGTGGTCC
>JACDHN010000321.1 GCA_013821025.1 Acidimicrobiia bacterium
CGGAGGCAAGAGCCCGGCGATCGTGGCTTCGGATGCCGACATCGACATCGCTGCTCGCCGCATCACGTGGGGCAAGTACGTGAACGCCGGCCAGACCTGCCTGGCTCCCGACTACGTGCTCGTCAGCCGCGACGTGGAGGATCGTCTGCTCGGTGCGCTATTGCGGGCCATCCACGACATGTACGGCGAGTCACCATCCGCCTCCGCTGATTATGGACGCATCGTCAGCGATCGTCATTTCGACCGCCTCGCCGGTCTGCTCGACGCCGGCGGCTACGAAGCCGTCGTCACCGGCGGCAGCCACGACCGGGCACGCCGCTACTTCGCCCCGACCGTGCTGGCCGGCGTGGATCCAGAGGCGGCGATCATGGGCGAGGAGATCTTCGGCCCGATCCTCGCCGTGCTGCCGGTCGACGGCGTGGACGAGGCCGTGCACTTCGTGAACGAGCGGCCGAGTCCGCTCGCCCTCTACGTGTTCTCCGAGAACGCCGCCACGGCCGAGCGCGTCGTGGAGCGAACCACATCGGGAGGCGTCACGATCAACCACACGCTGCTGCACTGCGCCGTCAACGGCCTGCCCTTCGGCGGCGTCGGTGACAGTGGCACTGGCGCCTACCACGGCAGGGCAGGGTTCGACACGTTCAGTCACCGCAAGTCGGTGCTCACGAAACCGATCCGGCCCGACCCGTCGATCATGTACCCGCCCTACAAGCGATGGAAGGACATCATCATCCGGCGCGTGCTGTAGAGGCTCACATGCCCCGCCATTGCGGCGCCGCAGCGTCGTCGCGCCAGTAGCGCAGGCGGCGCTGCGCCTCCTGCGCCGAGGACGGTTCGGTCCGTCCTCGCCGCACCATCATCAGCGTCGCCACCAGGAGCCGCATCTCGGCCAGGTCGTCGGCCACGGGGCTCGTCGCCAACGAGGCGCCATAGCCCCTGGCGAACTCTGGATAGGCGTCCGGATCGCCGCCCCAGCGATCGGCGAACCGCAGCAGGGCGGCGTGGTCCCAAGCCGCTGGACCTCGGCACAGCAGGTCCCAGTCGATCAGCACCGGACCATCATCGGCCATGATCACGTTCTGGTCGTGGACGTCACCGTGACACACCACCACAGGGGCACCGATTGCGGTCCAGTGCCGGTGACGGCCGACGGCCCGGCGTAACCCGGCCTCAGACGCAGCGTCGAGATCGGGCGCCACGTCCGCCAGCAAGACGTCGACGTCCCACCACGGGAAGTCGCCACACCAGGGCAGCGGGTGACCGCCGGGAACGTCGTGGGGAGAGAGGGCGTGGACGCCTGCGACCATCTCGCCAACGTGGTCCCAGTCGATGGGTGCGCCGGTGGCCGCAACGTACTCCCACGCCGTCGCCGAGATCCCGTCGGCAGATTCGTAGGGCGAGAGGCCTGCCGGTCGGGCGACCCGGATCCCGCGCGACCGGAGCATCTCGGCCAGCTCGGCGGCGGCCGACGCCTGGCCATTGAGCCGGCTGACCCGCACCACCAACTCGCCCGATCGGTACACGGCGTTCATGCTGGTGCGCACCCATCGGGGCGCCTCGATCCCCCACTTCTCACCGGCCCGTGCTGCCACCTCGTCGGTGAGCGCTCGCTGCCCGGCCGGCGCGAAGACGAGGGGGCGGTCAGGAACCATCTGCCAGGACCGACACTCCAGGGTTGAGGCGACCCGTCGGGTCGAAGTTCGCCTTGATGCGCTGCGTCAACGCCTTCAGGCCCGCATCGGGCGGACGCGTCACCGGTCGCTCTCGGTGATGCACGACACCGACGCCCACCTCGGCCACGAAGTCGCCAGCCAACGTTCCGAGCGCAGACGGCGGGAGCGACCAGCGATGTCGCCCCGACACGTCGGGCGGGCCGGCCACCGGGATCAGCTCGAGCGCCGCCGCCGTCGTCTCGACGTCGGCAGGCGCGCCGGACAGCAACACCCAGAACTCCGAACCGTTCCACAGCACGGCATCTGGCCGGTAGAGCCGGGACAGGATGTCGGCCGGATCGGCAAAGCGATCGGTGGCCAGGTGGTACCACTGCTCGAATGTCGGTCGCGGCCGGGTGCGCAGGATCATGTCGCCGAGGAAGCCGAGCGTGCCGTGCGACCCGACGAGCAGCCGGCACAGGTCGAAGCCGCTGACGTTCTTCACCGTCGGTCCACCGGCCGTCACCACATCACCGGCGGCCGACACGTAGCGGGCCTGCAGCAGCACATCGCGCACGGGCCCGTATCCGAGCCGGCGCAGTCCGCTGCGACCAACGGCCAGCGCGCCGCCGATCGTGCCCGTCGGGGGCACGGCGATCCTCTGGCCGTGCTCGGCCAGCGCCGCATCCACGTCCTCCACAGGCGTTGACGCCCGGCAGCTCAGCGTCATCTCATCGGGCTGGATCCATTCGATCCCCGACGGCGCCCGCACCGCTCTCACACCGGGCACGGCTCCGCCTCGCGTGCCTGCTCCCTCGATCGTCACCGGATCGGCAGAGCCGACCGTCTCGGCGAAGTCGCTCAGATCCACACGCCCGCCGCCAACCCCTGCACGTCGCCGCATCCAGCCGGGCTTGGCAGCACCTTGTGGGGGTTCGACAGCCCCTCCACGTCGAATGCCGACCGCAAAGCGCCCTGCGCGGCCAGCGACGCCTCGTCGAACATCAGCGGCATCAGCTCGCGCTTCTCGAGGCCGATGCCGTGCTCCCCGCTGAGCACGCCGCCGGCGGCGACCGAGGCGGTGACGATCTCGCGCCCTGCCGCCTCGACACGTTCCATCACGCCAGGCTCGCGTTTGTCGAAGAGCAGCAGCGGGTGCAGGTTGCCGTCGCCGGCATGGAACACGTTGAGCACAAGCAGGTCGTGGCGGGCCACGATCTCGTACACCTGGTCGAGCACGTCGGGCAGGCGACGGCGAGGCACGACGGTGTCGTGCAGGTAATAGTTCGGTTTGATGCGGGCGATGGCGCCGAACGCCGACTTGCGCCCTTTCCACAACAGTGCCCGTTCGGCGGTGTCGGCGGCGATCCGCACGTGCCGGGCACCATGGCCCTCGGCGATGCTGCGGCACACATCCATGTCGTGCTCCACGGCGGCAGGAAGTCCAACTACCTCGACCAAGAGCGCGCAGGCGGCGTCGACGGGCAGGTTGGCATGGATGTAGGCCTCCACAGCCTGCAGGCACAGCCGGTCCATCATCTCGAGCGCCGCCGGCACCACGCCGGCGGCGATGACGCCGCTGACCGTGGCCGCTCCATCACGCACGTCGTCGAAGTCGATCAGCGCCGTTGCCACCACCGGGGGCTCGGGTGTGAGGCGGACACAGATCTTGGTGGCGATGCCGCACATTCCCTCGCTGCCCACGAACGCTCCGCGAAGGTCGTAGCCGTGGGGCTCTGGGTCCTCGCCGCCCAGCATCACCACGGTGGCGTCGGGAAGCACCACCTCGAGCGCCAGCACATGGACCGACGTAACACCCTCGCTCAGGCAGTGCGGGCCACCCGAGTTGTTGGCCACGTTGCCGCCGAGCGAACACACCTGCTGGCTGCTGGGATCAGGTGCGAAGTTCAGTCCGTGAAC
>JACDHN010000008.1 GCA_013821025.1 Acidimicrobiia bacterium
GTGACAGCGGCCGGCCTCGATGTACCTGTGTCCTACGAGGGCTTCCAGTCGATCGGCAGCGGCATGGGTTCGGCCGGGTTCATCGTGGTCGACGACACCGCCTGCATGGTCGAGGTGGCGCACCAGTTCTCGCGCTTCCTGTCCGTCGAGTCGTGCGGCCAGTGCTCGCCGTGCAAGCTCGGCGCCGGCGCCATCACCGTCGATCTCGAACGCATCCAGGCTGGCACCGCCAGGGCCGCCGACGTCGACGACATCATGCGCTGGTTGTCGCGGGTCACCGACGGCGCTCGCTGCTACCTCGCCACCGAGGAGCAGCTCGTCGTGTCGAGCATCCTCAACGCCTTCTCAACCGAGTTCGACGAGCATCTGCAGACCGCTCGCTGCCCGCGGCCCGTGCCGTTCACCGTGCCCAAGCTCATCGACATCGCCGACGGCCGTGCCGTCTACGACGAGCGCCAAGCGCACAAACGGCCCGACTGGACGTTCGCCGACGAGGATAGGGAAGGATGATCGGGTGACGGCTGCGATCCCGATGCTGCTCGACTGCGACCCCGGCCACGATGACGCCATCGCCATCGTGGCAGCTGCGCACCACGCCGAACTCCTCGGCATCACCACCGTCGCCGGCAACGCGCCGCTCGATCGCACCACCTACAACGCCTGCGTGCTTCGCGATCTCATCGGCGACCCGAAGCTCACCGTGCACGCCGGCGCCGCCCGCCCGCTCGTCGCCGAACCACGCCATGCCGACGAGATCCACGGTGTCAGCGGGCTCGACGGCGCCGAGCTCCCAGCGCCCGATCGGGGCGCCGACAGCGACGACGCGGTCGGTTTCATCATCGATACGTGCAGAGCACGCGAAGGCATCTGGCTCGTGGCCGTCGGGCCGTGCACGAACGTGGCGCTGGCATTGCGGGCCGCCCCCGACCTCGGGCGAAGAATCGCCGGCATCTCGTTGATGGGTGGAGGCACGTTCGGCAACCGCACTGCTGTGGCCGAGTTCAACATCTGGGCCGATCCGCACGCCGGCGCCGTCGTGTTCGCCCACGGTGGGCCGCTCATCCAGGCACCCCTCGACCTCACGTTCCAGCTTCAGGCAACACCGGCGCGCATCGACGCCGTGCGCCAAACCCCCGGACGGCTCGGCACCGTGTTGGCGGATCTGCTGACGTTCTTCTCCGGTACGTACTGCAGCCGGTACGACGCCATGCAGGGCGCTCCCGTGCACGACCCGTGCGCCGTGTTGGCGCTGACCCATCCCGGCCTGTTCCAGAGCGTGCGCCGGCACGTCACCGTGGAGACGGTTGGTCACGACACGGCCGGCATGACGGTCATCGACCAGCGCCAGCTCGTCGAGCGTCCGGCGGCCAACACCGACGTGTTGATCAAGCTCGACGCCGATGCCGTCTGGAAGCTGATCACGGAGGCGATCGCCGCCAACGCCTGACCCCAACCCCACCAAACCCCACCCACCCATCACGGTCTGGGCGTGATTCCTTCCACATCACGTTCTGGGTGCTGTGTCTTTCAGCCCCTGACAAGATCCACGCCCAGATCGGTGCGGGCACGCCGCTGCCGTACGCTCGGGGCGATGATCGAGGGCGCCGCCGAGTCCGTAGAGCCGGCCGAGCCGGCCGGGATCGACGACGAGTCGACGGCGCCGCAGGACACGTTCCCGCGCCAGCACGCACGTACCCAGCGCTTCACGCTCGGTGCGCCCCGCAACATCGTCGTCTCGCCCGACGGGCGGCGCATCGTGTTCGTCCGAAGCCAGGCAGGAGCCGACCCGATCAACTGTCTGTGGGTGCTCGACAACGACACCGGCGGGGAACGGCTCGTGGCCGATCCGACCCAGCTCCTGGCCGGGCGCGACGCCGACGACCTGCCATCCGAGGAGCTGGCCCGGCGCGAGCGGATGCGCGAGGCAGCCGGTGGCGTCACCGCGTTCGCCACCGACGAGGAGGCGAAGGTTTGCGCGTTCGCCTTGGGTGGGCGGTTGTTCGTGGCGGGGCTGATGTCGGGCCAGGCCCGCCAGCTCGACGTCGCCGGTCCCGTGTTCGATCCTCGTCCCGACCCGCCGGCTCGGCGCGTGGCGTACGTGAGCGGCCGGCTGCTGTGCGTCGGCGAGTTGGACGGGTCATGGCGCGTGCTGGCCGGCGACGATCCCGACGAGCACGACACGGTGTCATGGGGCTCGGCCGAGTTCATCGCCGCCGAGGAGATCGGTCGCCAGCGCGGGTATTGGTGGAGCCCCGACGGCTCGACCATCGCCGCCTGCCGCGTCGACGTGGCACCTGTCGGTGTGTGGACCATTGCCGATCCAGCCGATCCTGCCCAGCCCAGTGTCGAGCAGCGCTACCCGGCTGCAGGTACCGACAACGCCGAGGTGCGGCTGTTCCTGATCCCGCTCGATGGATCCGAGTTCGTCGAGGTGCGCTGGGACCTACGGGCGTTCCCGTACCTCGTCGACGTGCGATGGGACCGCCGGGGACCGCTGCTCACGGTTCAGTCTCGCGACCAGCGGACGCTCGCCGTGCTGCGCGCCGATCCGGCCACGGGCAACACCATCGGCGTCTCCTCCGACCACGACGAGCAGTGGGTCGAGATCGTGCCGGGCACACCCCGCTGGGATGCCGATGGCCGTCTCGTGACGTGTGCGGACCGCGACGGTGCGCGCCGGCTGCTGCTCGACGGCGAGCCGGTCACACCCGTCGAGCAGCAGGTGCGAGCCGTCGTCGCCGCCGACGAGGCGGGCGTCGTGTACCTGGCCAACCCAGTCACCGACGCCACCGTGCAGCACGTCTGGCGTCTCCAGCCCGACGGCTCCCACCAGGCGCTGACGGATGAGCCCGGCGTGCACGATGCGTCCGCCGCTGGTGGCACGATCGTGGTGCGCACGGCCACGATCGCCGAGCCGGGCACGTTCACGACGACGCTCGAAGGCACCGTCATCGAGTCTCACGCGGCGACGCCGCTCGTCCGGCCGCGTGTGGAGATCATCCGCACCGACAACCACGAGCTGGCGACGGCTGTGCTGCTGCCGTCGGACCGCAACGCTCACGATGGTCGGTCGTTGCCCGTGCTGCTGGATCCGTACGGCGGTCCCCACGCCCTGCGCGTGCTCAGCGCTCAGGCCGCGTATCTCACGTCGCAGTGGTTCGCCGACCAGGGCTTCGTCGTCGTCGTGACCGATGGCCGGGGCACGCCCGGCCGGGGCTCGGAATGGGAGCGGGCCGTGCACGGCGACCTCGCCACCGCTCCGCTCGACGACCAGGTCGAAGGACTCGAGGCGGCCGCCCGTTGGGTGGAGCAGTCCGGCGCCGGCATCACGTGCGACCTCGGCAGGGTGGCCATCAGAGGCTGGTCGTTCGGCGGCTACCTGGCGGCACTTGCCGTGCTGAGCCGCCCCGATGTGTTCCATGCCGCCGTCGCCGGAGCCCCTGTGACCGATTGGCGGCTGTACGACACGCACTACACCGAGCGCTACCTCGGTCGTCCCGACGACGACGCCGGCCCGTACGAGCTCAGCTCGCTGGCCGGCCGCGCCGACCAGCTCACCAGGCCCCTGCTGCTGATCCACGGCCTGGCAGACGACAACGTCGTCGCCGCCCACACGCTTCGGCTCTCATCGGCGCTGCTGGCCGCCGGCAAGCCGCACGAAGTGCTTCCGCTGGTCGGCATCACCCACATGGCGTCTCAGGAAGAAGTGGCCGAGAACCTGCTGCTCCACCAACTCGACTTCCTCCGCCGCGCCCTCGCCCTCGATCGTTAGCCACCAGCGAACGAACGGGCGATGGCGATGCGATCGTGGCCACTCAGGTCGGGGCGGATGTCGATGTCGACGAGACCTGCCCGATCCAACAACCCGGCCACTGCCCGGCCATGTGTGGCACCGATCTCCATCACCAGCGAACCTCCACACCGCAGGTGTTCAGCAGCACCACTGACGATGGTGCGGATGTGCTCGAGCCCGTCGGGACCCCCGAACAGCGCTTCCTCCGGCTCGTGATCGCGCACGACGGCCTCCACATCGGGATCGCCGTCGGCCACGTAGGGCGGGTTCGACACGATCACGTCGAACCGCAGATCCGGCTCCAGGGCGTCGTACCAGGATCCGAGCCCGACTCGCACGTTCCGCGCCCTGCGACCGATGCCCGCCAGGTTGGCGCCGGCCACGTCGAGCGCGTCGGCGCTCACGTCCGTGATCCACACCGTGACGCCGTCCAGCGGTAGCTCGCTGGCAAGGGCCAGGCCGATCGCCCCAGAACCGGTGCCCAGGTCGGCGATCATCAAGTGCTCACCGTCACGCCGCTCGGCACGTCGAGCAGGCCGCCGGGCGAGCACGTCGAGCGCGGCATCGACCACCAGCTCGGTCTCTGGCCGCGGGATGAGCACCCGAGGATCGACGGCGAGGTCCAGATGGCGAAATCCCCAGCTGCCGAGCACATACTGCAGTGGCTCCCCGGCTGCCAACCGCTCCATCATGGCGTCGAGGCGGGCCGATGCACGCTCCCCCACCTCAACGTCGAGCAACGTCGTCAGCTCGTCGCTCGGGCACCCGCTCGCCGCCTCGACGATCCACCGCCCGACCTGTTGACCACCGACCGCCCGCTGCGTCTCGGCCAGCAGCGTCCGCCAGGTGACCGTCACGAACCGGCGTCGGC
Organism: Acidimicrobiia bacterium; assembly: GCA_013821025.1. GTDB lineage: Bacteria > Actinomycetota > Acidimicrobiia > Acidimicrobiales > Ilumatobacteraceae > JACDHN01. The sequence continues at coordinate 4,665 of JACDHN010000008.1, forward strand.
GACGGTCAGCAGCTGGCTGCGCTCATCGAGGCGCAGCGGCTCGACCACCTGGTCGAGATCACCGGCCAAGATGTCGGTCAGGCGGTACAGCGTGAGACCGATGCGATGGTCCGTCACCCGGTTGTCCTTGTAGTTGTACGTGCGGATCTTCTCGCTGCGCCCGCCACCACCCACCTGCGAGCGCCGCTGCACCGACATCTCGGTCGCCCGCTCGCGCTCGGCCAGCTCGAACAAGCGGGCCCGCAGCACCTGCATCGCCCTCATCCGGTTCTGTAGCTGGCTGCGCTCGTCCTGCATCGCCACCACGGTGCCCGTCGGTCGGTGCGTGATGCGTACGGCCGAATCGGTCGTGTTCACGCTCTGGCCGCCGGGACCGCTCGACCGGTACACGTCGATGTCGAGGTCTCTGTCGTCGATCCGCACGTCGACCTCGTCGGCCTCAGGGAGCACCAGCACCGTCGCCGACGAGGTATGCACCCGGCCCTGGCTCTCTGTAGCGGGAACCCGTTGTACACGATGCGGACCGCCCTCGAACTTGAGATGCGCCCAGGCGTCGACACCGTGGACGATGAACGTCACCTCGTTGAACCCGCCGAGGTCGCTCCCGCTGCGTGCCAACGTCTCCAGCTTCCAGCGATGCCGCTCGGCGTAGGCGACGTACATCTCGTACAGGTCGCGTGCGAACAGGTTCGCCTCCTCGCCACCCTCGGCGCCGCGGATCTCGAGGATCACTCCCTTGCCGTCGTAGGGGTCTGGCGGCAGCAACAGGTCACGTAGCGCGCTCTCCAGCTCCTCCAACTCCAACTCGGCCGACGCCAGCTCGGCCTCGGCCATCGCCCGGTCGTCGCCCTGGGCGCCAGACAAGAGCTCTCGAGCGGCGCCGGCATCACCTGCTCGTTCCCGGTAGCGCCTTGCCACCTGCACAACCGGCTCCAGTTTGGAGTAGCGCTGGGACACCTGGCGCAACCGATTGGGATCGGCGATGACCTGTGCGTCGGAGAGCATCCGTTCGTGCTCGACGAACTCCTCCTCGAGGGTGCCAAGCCGTTGCGACATGGCCTCTGGCAGACCAGACGACGTCGACATCTCGATGTCAGCGTAACGTCGGCGGAGCTCAGTCGATGCTGATGAGCTCGACCGGGTGCGTCAGTCCGACCGCCAGCTCCCTGGTCACGGCGAGCAGATCCCGGACCGGCATCACGATGAGGGCGGACCCGTACCGGGCCTGCACGTCAGCGGCGTACGGCACCACGTCGAGATCCACACCCCACGAGCACACGACGCCAACGTCGACACCGTCGCGATCGGCAATGGCGCTGCACGGGAACGGGTCCTTGAGGTTCGGCCGCGGCACCGGCGGCTCGGCGGGGCGCACCGACAGGGCGTCGATCAGGTCCGGCTGCCGTTCGAGCCGCCAGCGCAGGAACCGCTCGGCGCCAAGTCGGTTCAACGGGTGCTGTGGAGTCGTCGGATCGCGATGACCGGTCACGACGCGCACCACGTCGGCGAGCGCAGCGACCGTCGGCACGTCGCCGTGCATGATGGCGAACGCCTCGCGATCGTGGGCTCCGACGCCGACCTCGAGTGCAACGTCGCCGGCCGCCGTGTCAACGACTCGGCAGACCTCGAGGCCTCGCACCTCACCGACGACGACGCCGTGCTCCACATTGGGCTCGGCCCCGCCCGCCCGGATCAGATCGACGAGGGCGAGGTGCTCGGTTCGCGCCGCCGGCGGCACGACGAGCGGTTCGGCAACGGCGGGGAGTAGCCGACGCTCGTCGGCGTGCCACACGTCGATCCTCCCGCGGAACGCCATGGCGCGGCGGGCGAGCAGGCCCGTGTGTCGCTCGGCGATCACCGACAGGACGTCGACACCCGAGCGCATGGCCCACGCAAGCGCCGGGCCCAAGCCGCGCTCTGGCACCGTGTCGAGCAGCACCCACCCGGTGCCGTCGACGATCAACGCCGACCCTGGCGCGAACAGCGACGGCTGGGCGTCGAGCGCGTCGATCCCCAAGTGCTCACGCACGAGCGTGGTCAGTTTGATGCCGAGCAGCCGACTGCGACGATCGGCATTGGCGGACGGGATGGACAAACTGTTCGGAGGTCAGCTCTTCTTCGAGCGCGACCCATAACGCTTGTTGAAGCGCTCCACGCGGCCGCCAGAGTCGACGAGCTTCTGCTTGCCGGTGAAGAAAGGATGGCACTCGTTGCACAGTTCGATGCTGAGCTCTCCACCTTTGGTGGAGCGGGTGGTGAACGTGTTGCCGCACGAGCACCGCACCGTGGTGACCTCGTAGCCCGGATGGATGTCTGTCTTCATAGCCAACTCCTGAGAACTTGAAGTCTCATTCTACCGTCGCTTACATACTCCCTTGCTTGGCGATCTCGGCCAGGAACTCGTCGTTCGAGCGGAACGTCCTGAGACGGTCCATCAGCAGCTCGAGGCCCGGAGCGGCGTTGCCGTCGGCAGCCAGCCCGCTCAGCACTCGGCGTAGCTTCCACACCTGCTGAAGCTGCAATCGGTCGAACAACAGCTCCTCGTGGCGAGTGCTCGAGGCGTCGACGTCGATGGCCGGGTAGATGCGCCGCTCGGCCAACTTGCGATCGAGGCGTAGCTCCATGTTGCCCGTGCCCTTGAACTCCTCGAAGATCGCCTCGTCCATGCGGCTGTTCGTCTCCACCAGCGCAGTGGCGAGGATCGTGAGCGATCCACCTTCCTCCACGTTGCGGGCAGCGCCGAAGAAGCGCTTGGGCGGGTACAGCGCACCGGCGTCGATTCCGCCCGACAGGATGCGCCCCGACGCAGGGGCGGCCAGGTTGTAAGCCCTGGACAGGCGAGTGATGCCGTCGAGGATGACCACGACGTCCTTGCCCTGCTCCACCATCCGCTTGGCCTTCTCGATGGCGAGCTCGCCGACGTGGGTGTGCTCCTCGCTCGGGCGGTCGAACGTGGAGGAGATCACCTCACCGTTCTTCACCATGCGCCGCATGTCGGTGACCTCTTCTGGGCGCTCGTCGATCAACAGCACGATGAGCGTCACCTCTGGATGGTTCACCTCGATCGACTTGGCGATGGCCTTCATCACCGTCGTCTTGCCGGCCTTGGGGGGCGACACGATGATGCCGCGCTGACCCTTGCCGATCGGCGACACGAGGTCGATGATCCGCGCCATCATGTTGGTCGGGTCACCGTCCTCCATGCGCAGCTTCTCATCTGGAAACAGCGCGGTGAGATCCTCGAAGTGGGGCCGATTCCTTGCCCGCTCGGGGTCTTCGCCGTTGACGCTGTGGATCTCGAGCAGCGCCGGGTTCTTCTCGTTGCGCTGGGCCGGGCGACTCACGCCCGTGACGTGGTCCCCCCTTCGCAGTCCGTATTGGCGGGCCAGGCGAACCGGCACGTACGAGTCGTCGCGACTCGACAGGTAGCCCCTGATGCGCAGGAACCCGTAGCCCTCGTCGCGCATGTCGAGGTAGCCCGCCACGGGCACCGGCTCGTTTGCGCCTGGGTCGGTTACTCCGGGCTCGCCGTCGATGACCTCCTCTGGCTGGTCCTCGCTCTGGAGAGCATCCTGGCCGCCCCGGCCCTTGCGTCGGCGTCGGCGTCGGCGGCTGCGGCTCTCACCATCGCCCGTGTCGCTGGGTCCAGCGGTGTCACCCTGTTGGGTCGCAGGGCCCTGGCCGACCGGCGAAGCCGCCCTCGTCGTGGTCGCGGCGACCGAGGTGTCGCGCTCCGACGCCCGGCGAGACATGTCGCCGCCCTGGCGGGTGGTCGCTGGTGAAGCTCGGTCGCCGGAAGCATCGCCGGCGCCATCGTCGCTGCCCGCCAACTCCAGCTCCCACGCCGCCGGTGGCTCACCCGCTCCGGGCGACGCGAGTTCGGACCTGATCTCACCAGTTGGCTCACCGTTACCCCCGGGAGTGCCTCCAGGAGCAGGTGTCGACGACGCGGCGCTCTCAGCCTCGTCAGACTGGTCGGCGAGCGCCGGCGCGCCGGCGGATCCGTTGCCATCGCTGTCGCCGTTCGTCGGCGCCGACGAGCCACTCGCGCCGGCCGATCGCGCCGAGGCACCGAACGGCATCGAGGTGTTGGTCGTGGGGTTGGTGGTATCGAGGATCAAGCCGATGATGTCGGCCTTGCGGCTCCGCGAGGAGACGCTCACGCCGAGCGCCTTTGCGATCGCCAGAAGCTGCTCCTTGTCCTTCGACTCGAGCACTGACCGTTCGAGTGCATCTGCGGCCACGGGATGCCTACTTTCGCAGTGGGATCGTCTCCGTGGACGGACGGTGGCATCGACTTCGATGTCATCCGCCCCACGAAGATGTGCACGCGCACGCTGTCGACACGTCGGGTGGGGGACCACACGGATTTGTGCCTGAAGCGGCGACGGCCTGGAAACCCAGGCAGCGGTCACGCTATCGAGCGCATGTACGACTCGCAAGTTCACCAGCGCATGGCCGTCGCAGAAGCTAACAGGGCATCAGCGGGCGGCGCGCTCGACCACAGCCATCACCGCTGCGAGGTCGTTCGGTGCATGCTCGACCCGTTCTGGCTTTCCGTCGAACGACGCCAGTGCCGGCGGGACGGGTGGCCGGACGCCGGTCGCCAACGCCACTGCGTCCGGGAACTTGGCCGGGTGCGCCGTGGCCAGCGTGATGGTGGGTCCCTCGAACAGACCCAGCCGCGCCGCCGCCGAGGCCGTGGCCGTGTGCGGATCGACGAGCACACCAGTCGTGACGTGCAGCCGGCGGATCTCTTCCAGCGTGGCGTCGTCGTCGACGCTCGTGGCTCGGAACACCCCATGCAGGAACGCCGCCCGCTGATCGGGCTCCACGGCGAGCCGGCCGGTGACCCGCAACCGAGTCAGCTGCTCGGCCGTCATGCCACCATCGCGGCCGTTCATCTCGAACAGCAGCCGCTCGAAGTTGGACGAGATCTGGATGTCCATGCTCGGGCTGAAGGTCGGCACGACCTGGCGCACCGACATGTCGTTATCGGTGAAGAAACGGGCGAGAATGTCGTTCGTGTTGGTGGCGATCGCCAGCCCGGCGATCGGCAGGCCCATCTGCCTCGCCACCCAGCCCGACAGCACGTTGCCGAAGTTGCCCGTCGGCACGCTGAACACGGGCGGGCAGGCCAGCGCACTCGCAGTCGTCACGTAGTAGACGACCTGAGCCATGACCCGACCCCAGTTGATCGAGTTCACGGCAGAGAGCCGCAACCGCTCCCGGAACTCCGCCTCGACGAACATCGCCTTCACGAGGTCCTGGCAGTCGTCGAACGTGCCGTCCACGGCGACCACGTGAACGTTGCTATCGGGGACCGTTGTCATCTGACGTCGCTGTACGTCGCTGACCCGACCGTGCGGGAACAGCATGACGATGTCGACGTTGTCACGACCGCGGAGGGCGTCGATGGCTGCCGATCCTGTGTCGCCACTCGTGGCGCCGATGATGGTCAGCCGCTCACCGCGCTGGCCCAGCACGTGGCCGAACAGCCGACCGACGACCTGCAGGGCGAGGTCCTTGAACGCCAGCGTCGGGCCGTGGAACAGCTCTGCCAGCCACTGGTCGTAGTCAACCTGTACGAGCGGCACGACGGCAGGGTGCGAGAACGTCTCGTAGGCCTCGCGACAGCAGGCGCCCAGCGTGTCGGCGTCGATGTCGTCGGCGACGAACGGCTGCATCACGGCCGCAGCGACCTCGGCGTACGTGGCGCAACCCGTCAGGTCGGGCAGCGCCGGCCATGACTCCGGTACGTACAGGCCGCCGTCGGGTGCCAGCCCGGCTAGGAGCACATCGGCGAAGCCGAGCGAAGGCGACGCTCCTCTGGTCGAGACGTAACGCATCGGCTAGGAACCGATGACGCGCAACAGCCCGCCCACCCGGCGAACGTGCTCCAGGTCGCGCAACTCTCGCAGCGTGGCTTGCACCGATGCTTCGTTGGCCTCGTGGGTGATGAACACCAGCCGCGCCTCCTCAGCCAGACCCTCCTGCTCTGCGGCGCGGATGCTCACCTCGTGATCGGCGAAGACACCGGTCACGGCGTGGAGCACGCCGGGTTGGTCATCGACGTCGAGGGTGATCAGGTACTCGGCGCTGGTCTCGTCGATGGGACGTATCGGCGACCGGGCGAAATCGCCGATGGTGGCGTGCGTGCCCTTCGAGAGGTTGAGCGCGGCGTCGATGACATCGCCGAGCACGGCGCTGGCTGACGGCATGCCGCCGGCACCACGCCCATAGAACATCAACGATCCGACGGCGCCACCCTCTACGAACAGGGCGTTGTAGCTCTCGCGCACGCTGGCAAGCGGATGGTGAACCGGCACCATCGCCGGGTGCACGCGCACCCCGATGTCGCCGTTGGCGTCGGCGCGCTCGATGATGGCCAGCAGCTTGACGACGTAGCCGAGGCGCCGGGCGACGGCGATGTCGGCGGCGGTGATCTTGGAGATCCCCTCGTGGTACACGTCGCCGGCGACGACCTTGGACCCGAACGCCATCGTGGCGAGGATGGCGGCCTTGGCCCCGGCGTCGAATCCCTCCACGTCGGCGGTGGGATCGCGCTCGGCGTACCCCAGCTGCTGGGCCTCGGCCAGCGCCTCGGAGTACTGGACGCCGCTCTCGGTCATCTTCGTGAGGATGTAGTTCGTCGTGCCGTTGATGATCCCGATCATCCGGTGAACCGGTTCGCCGCGCAGGCTCTCTCGCAGCGGCCGGATCAGCGGGATGCCGCCGCCCACGGAGGCCTCGAACAGCAGGTCGACGCCGTGCTGGTCGGCGATCTCGTACAGCTCGACCCCGACGTTGGCGAGCAGTTCCTTGTTGGCGGTCACGACCGGCTTGCCCGACTTGAGCGCCGTGGCGATCAGCTCCCTGGCCGGCTCGATACCGCCGATCACTTCGACGACGAGGTCGATGTCCGGGTCGACGACGATGGCGTGGGTGTCTCGGGTCAGCGTCCCGTCGCCCAGCTCCACGTCGCGCTGGCGCGACAGGTTGCGCACGGCGACGCGTCGCACTTCGAGGCGTAGACCGGTGCGCTGCTCGATCTCATCGGCCTGGCGCGTCACGAGGGTGACGAACGCGGCGCCGACGTTGCCGCACCCCAGCACGCCGATACGCACCACGTTCCCGGCCGTCACGCCGAAGAAATCTACCCGTCAGGTGTCGGGAGCAGCTGCCCGTTTCGCCGGTACTCGTCGAGCTCAGGTCCCGGCATCACCCATAGACCCATCGAGTACGCAGGTCCGAAGGGCTGCGGGAGGCCTTCGTCGATCAGGATCAGCCGGCCGCCGAAGCGTTCGAGGTCGGACCCAGGGATCGGGGAGAACACGAACGTCTCAGGCGGCTCGCCGCGTCCGTCCCACGTGACGGGTTCGAGGTCTGGAAGGAAGTACGGGTAGTACTTCGGCATCCCGTAGGACCGGCCATGCACCACCGCTGCTCGGGTGACATCGACCTCTGCGAACTGCTCTGGCAGCTCCCAGTCGTCGAAGCTCTGGTCGACTTCGATCGTTGACGCCACCATGATCACGATCCAGCCGCAGGCGATCGGGACGAGCACGCCGGCACGTACTCTGGCCACCACAAGGGCGACGATCATCAGCAGCATGCCAACGGCTACGGCGGTAGCGCTTGGCACCACGCCGATCCGCGTCCTGGCGTAGAGGTACACGGCTGGCGCCCTGAAGGTCGAGTAATAGATCAACTCCCAGTCGGCGCGGTCCCGCACCAACACCAGCACCGCTGCCAGCACGACGAGGATCCCGACGCAAGCCAGTGCCGCGTTCAACACCCGGCGCCGGACGCGCTCGCCGAGCAGGAACGCCACCCCAGTTGCGGCCCAGATGGGAACGAAGCTGTCGTTGTGCCGTCCGACGATGTAGCCCTCCGAGGGGTTCTTGGCGCGGTAGAAGAAGTAGCTGGAGATCAGCAGCACCGAGACCGCGCTCAGCAGCACGAATACGATCGTGAACCGTCGAGCATCGGCCTCCACGTTCAGTGACGTACGGCCGACCTGGCTGGACAGCGAGACGAGGCCGATGAGCCCGAGCCCGAGGGTTCCGGCCGCCACGTACCAGACCTGTCCGACCATCTCCATGACGAAGTCCCCCAGGTTCGACCAACTGGTCAGTACTTCGAACGCCTCTGACACCGGACCCTGAGGAGTCTCGATGCCGTCCACCCATCGAGCCTCCACGATGCGGCCACGAAGCGCTGAGGCGCCGAGCAGCAACGCTGCGGCCATCGCCGCGTTGACCGCGGCGATCCGCCGCGGGACGAGGCCACGCACGACGCCGACGACCAGCACTGCGGCCATGATCGCCGGTGCCGGCACGAAACGGTCGTGGGTGACTACCAGGGCCACGATCGACGGTGCGAACGCCAGCCGCTGCCACGCCGGCCGATCGGTCAGCAACGCCCAGCACGACAAACTTGCGAACACCACCAATGGCAGCACCAGGTTCTCGGCCACGGCCAGCGACGAATGAGCGATCGCACCGGGCACCAACGCACCGGCGAGCCCGCCGGCGACCGCAGGCCATCGCGCAACCTTGAGTACCCGACGGCAGAACAGCACCAACAGCGGAAACACGAACGCCAGCAACAGTGCGTTCGTCACACGGACCGCGAGGAACAGCCGCTCGGGGTCGTCGAACAGCCAGAACGCCGGGATGAGTAGCGCCGAGTACCCGTAGCCGAAGTACGGGAACTCCGGCAGTACCCACGTCGGCCCGCTGTCTGCCAAGTACCTGGCGTTGCCCAGATACCCCCACTGGTCACCAGGCCCACTCCGCCTCGGCACGGAGGCATCCCGGCCGATCCACAAATGCATCGCAACCAACGCAATCGTCCCGAACCCGATCACGAGTATCCGCCGGCGCACCGGTGCGCGACCGTCTCGCCATGCGGACGGCATCTCCCGCGTACTCGGGACCATCGCTCAGGACCATAGCGTTGAGGGCGGCGGCGCTGATCGTGGCGTCCATCACCGGTCGGTTCGCTGGCGCTCGCTCGACCGGCCGGCCTCGCTTCGCTCAGCCGAGGTCCGTGGCGAGCAGGTCGTCGATGGTCTCGCGCCGCACGACGAGCCGGTGCTCGCCGTCGGCTACGAACACGACGGGCGGTCGGCACAGTTTGTTGTAGTTCGATCCCATGGAGTGGCCGTAGGCACCGGTGACGGGCGTCGCCAGCAGGTCGCCGACGGCGACGTCGGCGGGCAGGCGGGCGTCCTGCAGCAGCACGTCGCCGCTCTCGCAGTGTTTGCCCACCACCCGGAACCGACGGGTGCGCTCGGCCTCGACGGCCCGCGGCAGGAACGCCTCGTACCCGCTGCCGTACAGCACGGGGCGAGGGTTGTCGCTCATCCCGCCGTCGACGGACAGGTACGTGCGAACGTCTGGAATGTCCTTGATCGTGCCGACGCGGTAAACGGTGATCGCTGCTGCGGCGACGATCGCCCGCCCCGGCTCGGCGCCCACCGGCTCTGTGAACCCGGCGGCGGTGCAGGCGTCGAGCACCACACGGGCCCAATCCGTTATCGACGGGGCCTGCTCTCCCTGAACGTACGGCACGCCGAGCCCGCCGCCCAGCACCAGTTGGCGCGCATCGAACCGGCTGGCGAACGCCGCCATCACGTGAGCGGCGCGGCCGAAGCTGTCGGCGTCGAAAACGTTGGAGCCGATGTGGCAGTGCAGCCCGACGAGGTTCGTCGCTGCGCTCGACTCAGCTCGCCGCACGGCCAGCTCGGCGTCGCCGTTGGCGAGGTTGAACCCGAACTTCGAGTCGTCCTGTCCCGTGGCGATGTAGTGGTGCGTGTGGGCGTGCACGCCTGGCGTCACCCGGATCAGTACGTCGGCGACGGGCAGCCCCTGGCGCCCGATGGCATCGAGCCGATCGAGCTCGTCGAAGGAGTCGACGGCGATCGCCCCGATCCCAGACGTGAGCGCCCGGCGCAGCTCATCGTCGCTCTTGTTGTTGCCGTGCAGCACGCACGACGAGGCCGGCACGCCGGCCGCCAGCGCCACCCCCAGCTCGCCGCCCGACGCCACGTCGAGCAGCATCCCCTCCTCGACCGCGAGGCGGGCCATGGCCCGGCACAGGAATGCCTTCGTGGCGTAGATGGCGTTGCCTGCGCCGAACGCCGCCACCGCCTCCCGGCAACGGGCCCGTAGATGTGCCTCGTCGTACAAGAACAGCGGCGTGCCGTAGTGGTGAGCAAGCTCAGCGACCGAGCACCCGCCGAGCGTCAGCGCGCCAGCAGCGTCGACGTCGGCCGTGTCCGGCAGCAACCGGCGATCGAGTGCAGCGCCGTCGCCCGCAGCGTCGGCGACCGTCACATCACCTCTCTGCCGTGGGGGCTGCGCCCCACACCCATCACCGTCCGTCTCGCTGGCGCTCGCTCGTTCGGGGTGCCGCTCGCTCGCTGCGCTCACTCACATCACCTCGGGGGCATCGATGCCGAGCAGGCCAAGGCCGTGCGCCAGCACCGACGCCGTGGAGTCGCACAACACCAAGCGGCTCGCGCGCAGCGGCTCTTCGGACCGCAGCACCGGGCAGTGCTCGTAGAACGTCGTGAAGTCGCTCGCCAACTCGTACAGGTACGAGCACAAGCGGTGCGGGCTGTACCGATCGAGGGCGTCCCACACCGCAGCGTCGTAGCCGAGCAACCGCAGCGCCAGATCCCGCTCGGGAGTCTCTCCGAGCTGCACGGGCTGGCCTCGCACGGTGCTGCGCTCGACGTCGGCCCTTCGGAAGATCGACAGGATTCGGGCGTGGGCGTACTGCAGGTATGGCGCCGTGTTGCCATCGAACGACAGCATCCGGTCCCAGTCGAACACGTAGTCGCGGATACGGTCGGTGGACAGATCGGCGTACTTGAGGGCGCCGACGCCCACGGCGTTGGCGACATGCTCGGCGGTGTCGGCGGGCAGCGCGGGATTCTTTTCGGAAAGGGTCGCGGCCGCCCGTTCCACAGCCTCGTCGATCAGCTCGATCAGCTTCATCGGCTCACCGTGGCGGCTCTTCAGCATCTTGCGGTCCGGGCCGAGCACGTTGCCGAACGCCACGTGGACAGCCGGAGGGCGACCGTCGGGCGTGTCCTGCGCACTCGGCAGCCAACCGGCCATCTCTGCCACCTTGAACACCATCTGGAAGTGCTGCGCCTGCGGGGCGCCAACGACGTTCAGCATCCGGTCGGCATGGCGCCGCTCGACGCGGTCGATGACGGTGGCCAGATCCGACGTTGCGTAGTTGAAACCACCAGTGCGCGCCTTCACGATGAGGGGCAGCGGGTTGCCTTCGCGGTTCGTGAAGCCGGGCGGAAACACGACCTGGGCGCCGTCGCTCTCGGTCAGCAAGCCGGCGGCCGCCAGCCGCTCCATCACCTCGGGCATCTTGGACTGATACGAGCTCTCACCGGCCAAGTCGTCGTCCGACAGCAGCACGCCGAGTCGGTGGTACACCCGATTGAAGTGTTGGGTGGAGAGCTTGACGTACATCTCCCAGAGCCGCATCGTGTCGGGATCGTGGCTTTGGAGCAGCACGACCCGCCGGCGGGCCCGATCCTTGAAGTCGTCGTCGGCGTCGAACTTGAGGCGCGCCTCCCGGTAGAAACCGTCGAGGTCGCCGAGGGACAGCTGCTCGGCGGCGTCGTCCTCACCCAGCTCCACGAGGTGCTCGAGCAGCATGCCGAAGGGCGTGCCCCAGTCACCGATGTGGTTCTCGCGCAGCACCCGGTGACCGACGAACGTCAGCATCCGTACCAGGCAGTCGCCGATCACCGTCGTCCGCAGGTGGCCGACGTGCATCTCCTTGGCCACGTTGGGCGCCGAGTAGTCGACGACGACGGTCTCGGGGCGCTCTGTGCGATGCACGCCGAGACGGTCATCGTCGGCGGCCGAGGACAGCTCGCTGGCCAGGAACTCGTCGTCGAACGTGACGTTGATGAACCCGGGTCCGGCGATCTCAGCCGTGGCGATGCCGTCCAGCGGCCGTCGGTCGAGCACCTGCTGGGCGACGTCGCGAGGCGAGCCGCCGAGTGCCTTGGCCAGTGGCAGGGCGCCGTTGGCCTGCAGGTCGGCGTGCTCCGACGGGCGAACGACGGGATCGGGGGGTTCGCCCGTCGACCCAGCGGCGGTAGCGATGGCGGCGAACGCCGGAGCCAGCCGGGCCTCGATGGTGCTCACAGGATCAGCCATGCGGGGGACCATTCTGGCCGATGCGTCCGGCGTTCACCGATATCCTTGCTGCGCCCGCCCTCGTAGCTCAGGGGATAGAGCATCGGCCTCCGGAGCCGTGTGCGCAGGTTCGAATCCTGCCGAGGGCGCCCCTGGACACGGCACTTCACCAGGCGCTTTACCAGGAATAATGGTGAAACGGATTGACCTCCAGTGACCGCCATTCGCCGCTATTGACCGCTGTTCGTGGGGACGACGTGGGGAGACTGAGGGGGGAGGCGAGCTGCAATTGCTCTGGGTGCGACCACTTTGCTGAGACGACCGCCGGCGTCAGCAGCGACACGCCGCAGCGCGCCCGTAGCCACGTCGCGTCGTGCGCCGTGAAGCTCCCCTGCCACCAGATCGGCGACCGCAGCACGGGCGCGGGCTCGTGCCGCGTCGTCCACCGCGAAGCCGTCGACCCGGTCGATCAGCTCGAGCTCATCGAGCACGTCGAGCACGAACCGGGCGTCGTCGGCAACCGGAAGCTGCCACGCCGTCGTCAGCTCGAGCTGATCGACGCAGCTGGCGAAGGCGTTCAGGAACCGATCACTGGCGGTCGGCCCACCGATCGTCACGCGCACGCCATGGTCGGGGACCGGGCGCGTGATGACTCCGTGCTGCTCGAGCGACGACGCCAGTGATCGCGACGCAGAACCGGCTGGCAGCCACACGAAGTTCGCTCGTGGATCCGGGACCGACCAGCCGCGCTCGCGGAGCGCCCGCTCCAACCGGGTGCGTCGCTCGACGATGGCGTCGACCCGATCCCAGAGCTCGGCCCCGGCGCCGAGCGAGACACACGCCGCGGTCTGGGCGAGGGTGTTGACGGCGAACGGCGCGCCGACGCGGTCGATCGCAGCGATCACGGCGGGATCACCGATGGCGTACCCGACGCGCAACCCTGCCAGCCCGTGGGCCTTCGAGAAGGTGCGCAGCACGACCACGTGGGGATGCCGCCGGGCGCACGCGACGGCGTCGAGCTGGTCGGCGCCGCGTGCGAACTCCACGTACGCTTCATCGATCACGAGCAGGCAGCGGCTCGCGGTCTCCTCGACCAGCCGTTGCAGCGCTTCGCCGCCGACCAACGTGCCGGTCGGATTGTTCGGCTCTGCGATCACGACCACCTTCGTGCGTTCGGTGATGGCGCCGACCATGGCGGCCACGTCCGCCTGGCTGCCGGCGAGCGGCACCCGCACCAGGGAGGCGCCTCTCAACCTGGCGGCGAACGCGTACCCCTCGAAGCTCGGTGACGGGGTCACCACGTCGTCGCTCGGCCCGAGGTACGCCTCGGCCAGCTGTAGCAGCAGACCGGTCGATCCGGCCCCGACGGCGACGCCCGTCGTCGTGGCGACGCCGACCTGGTCGGCGACCGCCGCAGCAAGACGCGCCGCCTTGACATCGGGATACCTGTTGATGTCACCGATCGCGACTTCGAGCGCCGCCCGCACCGACGGCAACGGATTATGCGGCGACTCGTTCGAGGCCAGCTTCACGGCACCTCGGATGCCTCGCTCCCTGGCGACGTCGGCGCCCGTGCGACCGGCGCGGTACACCGGCATGTCGCCAACGATGGACCGCGGCGCCACCGGTGTCATGGGTGGGAGTCCACCGCCACGCCTGGTCACCCTAGTGATCACCGGCTGACCGCTCGACCGACACCCGATCGAGGAACGCACACAGCTGCTCGTTGAAGCGCTGCGGCTCCTCGAGATGCGGGCAGTGGGCGCTGTGCTCGAACGTCACGAGGTGGGCGTCGGGCAGTCGGCGGGCGAGCTCGAGCGCGCCGTGGTACCGGGTTTTGCGATCGTGGCGACCGTGCACCAGCAACACGGGCACGGTGACGCCGGCCAGCGCGTCGCGATGATCGACGTCGCCGAGCGTGGCCGCCAGCTGTGTGAACACCGGCAGCGGCCACTCCAGCGCCATCGACAGGCACCACAGGCGCAGTGCCTCGGACGGCGGACGGTGGAAGAAGGTGTCGTCGATCAGCGCCAGGTCGGCGTGGGCACGATCCACGCCGGCTTCACGCTGCATCCGGGACCACAGCTCGTCGGGGAATCCCCCAGACGTGGCGTCCCGGTCGCCGACGAACCAGGGAGCGGCAGCGACCAGCACCAAGGCACCGGCCAGGCCACGGCGGTTGACGGCGAGGTGCAGGGC
>JACDHN010000079.1 GCA_013821025.1 Acidimicrobiia bacterium
CCGCACGCCGTGGGGCGACGCAGTGAACGTGGCCGGCGCCGGCAGCGACGGTGTACGGCGCACGTTCGTGGAGAGCGCCGTCCGATGGATCGAGGACTTCCACATCGACGGGCTCCGCCTCGACGCCGTCGGAGCGATCTACGACCCGACGGCCCGCCCGTTTCTCGAGCAATTGACCGAGGCGGTGCACGCCGCCGGGCGGGCTGCCGGCCGAGATGTGATCGTGATCGCAGAGAGCTCCGACAACGATCCCCGCCTGATCACGCCCGCAGCCGACGGCGGCATCGGTTGCGACGCCGTGTGGAACGACGACGTGCACCACGCGCTGCGTGTCGCCCTGACAGGCGACACGAGGGGCTACTACGTCGATTACAACGGTGCCGACGATCTGGCCGTTGCACTTCAGCACCGCTGGGTGTTCCGTGGACGGCGGTCCGAGTACCGGGGCCGTCGTCACGGCCGTCCCGTCGATCACCTCCCCCACCGTCGCCTCGTCGTGTACAGCGCCGACCACGACCAGGTCGGCAACACGCCCTTCGGTCAGCGTCCGCCGTTCGACCATCGCCAGCGGCTCGTCGCGGCGGCGACCGTGCTGCTGTCGCCGTTCACGCCGATGCTGTTCATGGGCGAGGAGTACGCCGAGGTGGCCCCGTTCCCGTACTTCGTCGACCACAGCGACCCCGAACTACTCGAGGCCACGCGCCGCGGTCGATTGAGGGAGTTCTCCGGCGCCGAGTGGACGGACGAGGTGGCCGATCCCGCCGATCCGGCGACGTTCTCTCGCGCCGTGCTCGACCCGACGCTGGCCGAGACCGAGCCTCACCGGTCGGTGCTGGCGGCGTACACCGAGCTGATCGCCCTGCGGCGCCGCCACGCCGTGCTCACCGATCCCCGAGCCGACCACCAAGTGACGAGGACCGGCGACGCCATCGTCGTCGTCCGCCGGCTCGACGACGTCACGGCCACGGTGCACCTCGACCTCGGCGACGGCTCATCGGACCCCACCGTCCCCGACGGCGCCCGAGTCATTTTCGACACCTGCGACGCCCGCTGGTGCGCTGGATCACCCACCGACGCCACAGGCGCCTCATTGACCATGGCGCCGTGAGACGCAGGCCGCGAACGTCGCTCACTCAGGTGGTCGCCGGCAGGGTGAACAGCAGCGGGCCGATCACGGCCAGCGGTCTCGTGAGCCACCATCCGGCCGTCGGTGCCGTGGCCTCGTTGTTCTCTCCTGCCACCAGGTAGCGCACGGCCAACCAGGCGGCCATGCCCGTCGAGTGGAACAGGAACAGCGGCAGGGAGAATCGGTTGATCGTCGACGATGCGCGTGCCCAGCGCTCCTCGGCCACTTGCGCTGCATGGCAGGACGGATGATCTCCACCACGCCCGCCTGGAACAGCACAGGCGATGATGCACAGCGTGGGCGGCGCCATGTTCGATCGCTCGCCAGGGACGCCGACCATCGAGCCCGGGTACAGCCCGCTGCCGACGAGCCCGGCAAGTCCGAACAGCCCGGCCAGCAGCAGCGATCAGTCCACCGAGCGGCGGGTCCACGTACCCGTCGCGAGTCGAGGCGCCCGTCGTGGTGTTCGTCGTCGTCGTGTTGGCCATCAGCAACATTCTGGTCAATCGCGTGCTGCCGGCGTGGTCGTACGTCCCTTGGAACGTCGCCGTGGCGGCGTTGGTGGTGATGATCGGAGTGCGGACGTTGCCGGTGGGCCGGCTCGGGCTCGCTCGCTGGCGGTCGGGCGTTGGGGGATTGTGGTCGCTGCGGTCGTAGTGGCCGGTTACCTGCTGGCCGCCGCCCTGCCGGCGACGCGCCAGGTTTTCGACGACCGACGGGTCGATGGGGGCTGGGAGTTCCTCGTCTATCACGCCGTGGTGCGCATCCCGCTCGGCACCGTGCTGCTGGAAGAGCTCGCCTTCCGCGCCGTACTCCCAGCATTTCTGTCGTCGTGTCATGTCGGATCGCCCCGATCGGGCCGGTTCGACATGACGGAATCGAGCCGCCGGCGAGACATGTACAGGGGCGTGCTGGTGGCATCGCTGCTGTTCGGGCTGTGGCACGTGCTCCCGGCGTGGGAGGTGAACGAAGCGAACCCGGTGGTCGGCGAGGCGTTCGGGAACGACGGGCTCGGCCAGGCTGCAGCCGTGGTGCTGGCGGTGTTCGGGACGTTCGTCGCCGGTCTCGGGCTGTGTGCACTCCGTTACTGGTCGGGCAGCGTGCTGGCACCGATCCTCGTGCACGTCACGACGAACTCTGCCGCCTACGCTCTCGCCTGGCAGCTCGGCAGCTGACGGCTCGAAACCTGGTCGACGTCGCTTCGCCGAGCGGGCAGCATGTACCGGGTGCTGATCAGGGAGGCGGCGAACGACGACTGGCCACAGATCTGGCCGTTCATGTCCGAGATCATCAAAGCGGGAGAGACCTACAGCTACGACCGCGACATGTCCGAGGACGAGGCGCGTGCTGTCTGGCTGCTCGATCCGCCGGGTCGGACCGTCGTCGCCACCGATGACGACGGCTCGATGCTGGGGACCGCAAAGATGAACTCCAACCATGGCGGGGGCGCCGGCCACGTGGCGAGCGCCAGCTTCATGGTGGACCCGGCGTGCGCAGGTCGAGGCGTCGGCCGGACGCTCGGGGAGCACGTCATCGCCTGGGCGCACGCCGAGGGATACCGCCTGATGCAGTTCAACGCGGTCGTAGAGTCGAACACCCGAGCCGTGCAGCTATGGCGCTCCCTGGGCTTCGAGGTGCTCGGGACGCTGCCGGAGGGCTTTCACCACCCCGAGCATGGGTACGTGGGCCTCCACGTGATGTACCGACACCTCTGACGGGTCAGGTGACCAGCACGACCGCCGGGAATCGGCCAAGAGACGCACCGACGTCGAGTGAGCCCTGAGCCGGCGGTTCGTCGTCCAACAGCACGTGCCGCCACTCGCCGGACGGGAGTGCCAGTTCTACGTCGATCTCGGACCCTTCGATCGGCGCCTCGGCACGGGCGACGACGGTGATCAGCCGCGGCATGCCTCGGCGATCCAGGCGGGCGAAGGCGAGCAGCGAAGCGGACGCCGGCAGCGGCCGGTACCGACCGTCGGCGCCGAACACATCAGAGAGCCGACGGCGAATGGCGAGCAAGCGGCGTAGCACCACGGCCCGTGCGGCGGGAGAGCCGGGCTCTGCCCAGGCGGCAGCACCATCGAGCCCCACCGATCGTTCGACGAGCGACGTGAGCTCGGCAGCGTCGGGGTGTGTGCGATTGTCGGGGTCGACGAGCAGGAGGCGGAACGCCTCGGTGCCTTGGTACACATCGGGAACGCCTGGCGCCGTGAGCCGCACGGCGAGCATGGCTAGCGACACTGCCCGCCCTGGGCGTTCGATCTCCGCCACGAGGTTCACCAGAGGCGGCCATGGCGTCGGACCGGCGAGCTCATGGCTCAGACGCGCAAGCGCCGACTCGTAGCCAGGCGACGGTTCGCTCCACGAGGTGTGCATGTCGGCCTCGCGGGCGCACTTTACGAGAAACGCCGCCAGCCGTTCGGGCGTGATCGGGGCCGCCATCGCCACGGTCTGGAGGGCCAGCCACTGCATGGCTGGGTCGACGTCGGCGTGATCGGCGGCTCGATCGGCGAACCACCGGTCGGCGACGTCCTGCCACCGATCCGTGGCGACGGCGCCGAGCGCCAGGCCTCTGGCCCGCACGTCCTCGGAGCGCTTCGTGTCGTGGGTGGTGCCGACCAGCAACGTTGTCGGCTGTCGCCGCTGGGTCAGGTCGTGGTGACGATGAAGATCATCAACGGGATCGGTGCTGTGGGGGGCCGGATCCCCTCCAACCTCACACAAGCTCGACAGGGGTCCGTAGCGGAAGAAGGTCCGATCCTCTACGCCTTTGGCCATCGCTGGCCCCGTCAACTGCTGCCAGCGGGTGCGCAGCTCGACGGCGGCGCCGTCGGTCGGGGCGGTGATCGCCGACGTCAGGCGATCGAGCGTGACAGCGATCGACGGTCGCATCGCCACGGCGCTCGTCAGAGCCTGCGCGAGCGCCGTCAGTCCCTCGGGATCGTCTGGCAGGTACGTGCGGTAGCGAGCAAGGTGGACGCTCAGCTCCACGACGGCCGCCACGACAGCTTCGGGCCCGTCGCCAACATCCGCGATCCCCGCCGCCTTCGCCACGTTGGCGACTCGCTCCACATCGGGGGTTAATCCGTCGTCGAGCACCTGGCGACGGGCGGCCAGCTCCCATTCGTGGAACGGGCGGAAGTCATCGACCACGGCCGCCCATCGTGTCGCCAGGGCGCCAAGGTGCCGGCGGTCGACGAGGGCGTGCTCGAGCAGGCGGGCGTGCTCGTAGCCCGTGGTGCCGTCGACGGGCCAATTCGCCGGCAGCGTCTCGGAGGGCGCCAGGATCTTCTCCACAACGAGCCACCGTTCGTCGCCGATGATCCGGCGCAGGCCCTGCAGGTACGCCGCCGGGTCGGCCAGGCCGTCGACGTGGTCGACGCGCGCACCGCCGAAGGCTGGGTGCTCGGCCAGCAGCCTGGGGATGGTGTCCACCGCCTCTGCCACGTCGGGGTGCTCTACGCAGACGGCCACCAGGTCGTCGATGGTGAAGAACCGGCGCACGTTGCGCTCGGGGCGGTGCCACTGCACCAGCTGGTAGTGCTGCCGGTCGACGGCCTCGGCCGGTAACCGGTGCTCGGTGCCGACGGCCAGCGGCCACCGCTGCTCGCCGAGCCGCAGTTCTGGCCCGCCGTCACCGTCGGCGACCGTGAACGCTTCTCGCACGTCGTCGAGCGGATCGGCCAGCGCCGGCAGTATCACCCGGCCGTCGGCGGCCGCCCAGTCGATGTCGAACCAACGGGCAGCGGCACTGTCTGGCCCTTCACGCAACATCGTCCACCACGGCCTGTTCAGCTCCGGGCGGGCCACGGATGCGTGGTTCGGTACGTGATCGATGAGCAGCGAGAGGCCGGCGGCGTGGGCGGCGTCGAGCATTGACCACAGGCGGTCGATCCCACCCAACTCGTCGCGAACTCGGGTGTGATCGACCACGTCGTAGCCGTGAGTGCTGCCCGGGATCGACTCGGCCACGGGAGACAGGTAGACGTGACTGACACCGAGCGCCACGTAGTGGTGCAGACGGTCCTCAACATCGGCGAACCCGAAGTCGGGCGTGAGCTGCACCCGGTATGTAGCGACGGGAGAGGGGGCGGTCACCGGCAGCGCGTCGCAGGCGCTAGTTGTTCCCGGTGCGGCGCCAGCGGAGGAAACCCTCCATGAACTCGTCGAGATCCCCGTCGAGCACGCCCGCCACGTTGCCGGTCTCGATCTCGGTGCGTAGATCCTTCACCATCTGGTACGGCTGCAGCACGTAGCTGCGGATCTGGCTACCCCAGCCGACCTGGGCCTGCTTGCCGGCGATCTCCGCCAGCTCGACCTCGCGTTCCTCCTCCACCTTCGATGCCACCATCGCCTTGAGGCGGGTCAGCGCCTTCTCCCGGTTCTGCAGCTGGCTGCGCTCCTCCTGAGCGCTGGCGACGAGACCGGTCGGCTCGTGGATCAGGCGCACAGCCGAAGACGTCTTGTTGACGTGCTGGCCACCGGCGCCCGACGCCCGGAACACCTCCATGCGGATGTCGGCGTCGACGAGCTCGACGTCTGGGTCGTCCATCACGGGCCACACCTGCACGGTGGCGAAGCTCGTCTGTCGGCGACCCTGGTTGTCGAACGGCGAGATCCTCACCAGCCGGTGGGTGCCGCGCTCGCTCGTCATCAGGCCGTAGGCGTAGCGGCCGCTGATCGTCACCTCGGCCGAGAGGATCCCTGCCTCGGCGCCCTCTGACACGCCATTGAGCGAGATCGAGAAGCCACGTCGCTCGGACCAGCGCTCGTACATGCGCAGCAGCATCTCGCTGAAGTCCTGGGCGTCGACCCCGCCGTCCTTGGCGTTGATCTGGACGATGCAGTCGGCGACGTCGTGCTCGCCCGTGAACAGGCTGTGCAGCTCGACCTTGGCGAGCCTGGTCTCGAGGTTCTTCATACCCGCCACGATGTCGGGCTCCTGGGACTCGTCATCCTCCTCGCGAGCCAGGTCGTGCAACACCTCGAGATCCTCGATGCCTTCGGCCAGGGCATCGAACATCTCCAGGTCGTCGCGGACGTTGGCGTACTCGGTGCTCACCCTCTGGGCCTCCGACGCGTCGTCCCACAAGTCCGGTCGCGCCACATGCTCCTCGAGCTCGACGAGGCGGGCGCGGGTTGGCCCGATCTTCAGGTAGGTCTCGGCGTCGCCGACGCGCCGACGCAGCTCTTTCAGGTCGTCGGTGAAGTCACGCATCGGGGACCGTCTCCGGCCTCAGGATGCGCCGTGACAGAGCTTGTACTTCTTGCCAGAGCCGCACGGGCACGGAGCGTTGCGCGGCGTCTTCTCCCACTCGTCGCGCACGATGGTCTCGGTCTTGGTACTGGCCGCAGGGCGGGTTGTTGATGCTTCGGCCTGTTCGGGGGCCATCTCGCCGTCGGCCACGGCCGCCGAGGCGGCGCGGCTGAAACCGCTGGAGGTGTCGTCGTCGGATGAGGATTGCTGCACGTCTCGGACCATCTCGGGCGCCGTGGCCGCAGCAGGCGCCTGCGTTGGCGCCGCCTCGCTCTCGTCGTGCTTCACCACCTGCACATGCATGACGTACTTCACGAAGTCCTGGGCGATGCCCTTCATCATCGCTCCGAACATGTCGAAGCCCTCGCGCTGCCATTCGGTGAGGGGATCCTTC
Organism: Acidimicrobiia bacterium; assembly: GCA_013821025.1. Taxonomy (GTDB): domain Bacteria; phylum Actinomycetota; class Acidimicrobiia; order Acidimicrobiales; family Ilumatobacteraceae; genus JACDHN01. The sequence continues at coordinate 6,778 of JACDHN010000079.1, forward strand.
TGACCCATCGCCCGCAGGTTGATGCCCTCCTTGAGGTAGTCCATCTCCTCGAGGTGTTCGCGCCAGCGCTGGTCGATGATCCGCAACATCACCTGCCGCTCGACCTCGCGCATGACCTCCTCACCAAGCTCCGTCTCCCGGCGGGCGTGCTCGGCCGTGGCGTCGGCCATCACGAGGTCGTACATCTCGTCGGTGTCGGACGACTCACCCAGCCGCTCGGCAGTGATCTCGGTAGGCCAGAACGTCTTCAGCTCGGAGGCAAGACCGTCGAGGTCCCATTCGTCGTCGGCGACGCTGGCGCAGTGGCCCTCGATCAGCGAGTCGACGGCGTCGGCGAGATACTCGACCGCCGCCGATTTGAGATCCTCACCGTGGAGGATCTGATCGCGCCTGACGTAGATCACCTTGCGCTGCTCGTTCATCACCTCGTCGTACTTGAGGACGTTCTTGCGGATCTCGGCGTTGCGCGTCTCCACGGTCGTCTGCGCCCGCTCGATTGCCTTCGTGACCATCTTCGCCTCGATGGCCTCGTCGTCGGGCAGCGTCTTGTTCATCACATAGCTCAATGCGCCGGTTGCGAACAGACGCATCAGCTCGTCGTCGAGGCTGAGGTAGAAGCGGCTGGCGCCTGGGTCGCCCTGACGTCCGGAACGCCCCCGGAGCTGGTTGTCGATGCGTCGGCTCTCGTGCCGCTCGGAGCCGATGACGTACACACCTCCGACGCCGCGGACCCGATCGCCGTCCTCGGAGCACGACTCGCGGAACTCCGACAGCAACTCGTCGTAGCGGGCCAGTGCCTTGATGCGGATCTCTCGGTACTCCTCGGGCATGTCGGCCAGGGGAGCCGGCAGGGTGAACTCGTCGACGAGCGCCTCAGGCGGGAACCCCTCCTTCAGCACCTCGGCTCTGGCCATGCTCTCGGGGTTGCCGCCGAGCAGGATGTCGACACCTCGGCCGGCCATGTTGGTGGCCACGGTGACGGCACGCATGCGCCCGGCCTGGGCCACGATCTGTGCCTCACGTGTGTGCTGCTTGGCGTTGAGTACCTCGTGGTCGATGCCACGCTGAGCGAGCAGTCGCGACAAGTGCTCGCTCTTCTCGACGCTGACCGTGCCGACCAGCACCGGCTGGCCGGCCTCGAAGCGCTCCTCGATGTCACGCACGATGGCCTCGAACTTGGAGTCCTCGTTCTTGTAGATCAGGTCGGCCTGGTCGACACGTCCCACCGGCATGTTGGTGGGGATCGGCACGACACCGAGGCCATACGTGTTCATCAGCTCGGCCGCCTCGGTAGAAGCCGTGCCTGTCATCCCGGCCAGCTTGTCGTACAAGCGGAAGTAGTTCTGCAGCGTGATGGTGGCGAGCGTCTGGTTCTCCTCCTTGATCTTGACGCCCTCTTTCGCCTCCACGGCCTGGTGCACGCCCTCACTCCAGCGTCGACCTTCGAGGATGCGACCGGTGAACTCGTCGACGATCTTCACCTCGCCCTGCTGAACGATGTAGTCCTTGTCGCGCCGGTACAGCTCCTTGGCCTTGAGGGCTACCTGCAGCTGGTGCACGAGGTTGCGCTGCACTTCGTCGTAGAGGTTCTCGATGCCGAGCTCCTGTTCGACGCGCTCGATGCCGGCCTCGAGCGGCACGACCACCCGCTTGTCCTCCTCCACCTCGTAGTCCTCGTCGCGCTGGAGAGAACGCACGATGGAGGCGAAGCGGTAGTACAGCTTGGCGGCATCGGCGAGCCGGCCGGAGATGATGAGCGGCGTGCGGGCCTCGTCGATCAGGATCGAGTCGACTTCGTCGACGATGCAGTAGCTGTGTCCCCGCTGAGCCTTGTCGGCCAGTCGTGCCGCCATGTTGTCGCGCAGGTAGTCGAAGCCGAGCTCGTTGTTCGTGCCGTAGGTGATGTCGCAGGCGTAGGCGGCGCGCTTCTCTGGCGTCGTGTGCTTGAAGCCCGGAATGACGAGACCGACGCTGAGGCCCAGCCATTTGTGGATCTGACCCATCCACTCAGCGTCGCGGCGGGCAAGGTAGTCGTTGACAGTAACCAGGTGGACGCCCTGGCCGCCGAGCCCGTTCAGGTAAGCAGGGAGCGTGCTGACGAGGGTCTTGCCCTCACCGGTCTTCATCTCGGCCACCCAGCCGAAGTGCAGTGCCGCTCCGCCCATGATCTGGACGTCGAAGTGGCGCTGGCCGATGGTGCGCAACGCCGTCTCGCGGGTGACGGCGAAGGCGTCGATCAGCAGGTCGTCGAGCATCTCCCCGCGTTCGATCCGCTGGCGGAACTCGGCCGTCTTGGCGCGCAGTGCGTCGTCGGAGAGCTTGTGGATCTCGGGTTCGAGAGCGTTCACGTCGGGGA
>JACDHN010000322.1 GCA_013821025.1 Acidimicrobiia bacterium
GGATGAGAGGCCTCCGTGCCGTTGGCGTGGCGGTCGTGCACCGATTGCGGACCGATGATCAGTTCGTGGTTGATCGGATCGTCATTGGCGACGACGAAGCGCACCTCGGTTCCTGCTTCCACCCGCAGGTACGAGGGCTCGAACAGGCTGTGTTCGATGTCGACGACGACCGTGACCGGGTCGGGGCCGAGCGGCGCCGCCGCCGGCGGCGCTTCGTCCGCCCGGGCGAGCAGCAGGCCGCCGCCAGTCGTGACGGCGGCCACGGCACCGGCGACGACAACTCGGATGAGCGACATCACGCCGTCACCGAGGGAGGGCGAGCCGATCGACGACGCTGCGCCACGAACAGCGAGGCGAGGGCGGCCATGCCGGCTCCGGCTCCTGCGACGAACGGCCAGCGCGCCATGCCAGCAGACTCCGCGCGCACCGGGACGGCCGACGCTGGTCCCACACCGGCATCGGTGATCGACGGTTCGCGGTTCGGGTCGGCGGACACGGCGAGGTCGTAGTCCAGGTCACCGGCGTCGGCGTCGAGCTGGAGGTACGACAGCCACATCTCGTTGGGCACCCAGCCCATGCCGACGTCGGAGCGCAGCTCGTCGAGCAGTAGGTCCGACGCTGCTTCGCTGCGCTCGACGGACAGACCGGGACCGCCGGCGAGCAGCTCGGGCCGCTCATCGGTGAGCAGGAAGACGTCCGCCTCGACCCGCTTGTCCTCGTCGAGACCGAGCCCGAGGATGCGTACCGGCACCCACGGATCGTCGGTCGGGATGGTGGCCATGATCGGCGTGCTGTCACCCTCGCCCTGACCCAGCCTCTTGGCCCGCTTGGCGTCGAACTTCGCGGCCATGAACACGGGGCTGCGCTCGGCGTAGAAATCGAGCACCTCTGGCGCATCGGGCGACAACAGGAACCCATTCTCGAGCGCCCACTGTCCGACCTCGTCGCCGCCACCCTTCAGCACCGTGATGTCGAGGGCGTCGATCTTCGTCTCGAGGACGATCTCGACGTCGGCGCTCTCGACCGCGCCTGCGGAGGCTTCGTCCCCTCCGGATCTGGCCGGCGGCGCCACCTCGAGCGCCAGGCGTTGCAACGTCCAGTCGCCGGCGCGCTCGACAGACGTCGGCACGTCGGGTAGCGGGACGATCGATCCGACCGACTCGCCTTTCCCGGTGAACTGGAATGCCGTGACGTAACGTTCCACGCCGTCGGCGTAGGCAGCCAGCGTGGTCGTTCGGACCAGCTGAATGCTGCCATTCTCGCCGACCAGACCTCCACAGGCGTCGGCCACGCTCGGTGCCAATGCCATCGCCGGAGCCGCTAGTGCCAACGCCAGTTTGAACCTTCGCTTCATGATCGTTCCCCCGATCGGTCGCGCTGCACGCCTCGGTGAGACGCTCCTGGCGACCGCCGGGTTCCCGAATCACGGAAAAATGGAGAACCCCGCCCGGATCGGGCGGGGTTCTCGTTCGATAGGTCGGTTCAGATGCGGATCAAGGACCGGGCGGAGGAGGCGGCGGAGGAGCCGTTCCACCGTATCCACCTGTGCTACCCGTGCTACCGCCCCGGTAGGTGTTGCGGTCGGTGAGGTCGCTGACCTTTCCGCCCGACTCGGCGAACTTCATCCCCGCGCCGACGAGCGCGGCGACGGTGGCGATGAACGACACCCACAAGCCGATACCGCGGCCGAGATCAACGCCATCCTTGTCGGGCCCTGTGATCACCAGCAGCAGCATGAGCAGGGTGGCCAAGGCAGTAAGCCCGAGAACGATCAGGTCCCAGGGAGCCTGGTCAGCCTTCAGGTTGCCGGTGGCCCGTAGCACGACGATCACCGCAGCGGCGATCACAAGCACGAGCGAGATCCACCCGCGGGCCCAGTCGAAGGCGTTGCCACCCAGCTTGGCCCAGTCGAGAACCATGCCCAAGATCAAGAAGACGGCAGCGCCGCCGATGATCAACCAATCCGAAACCTTGAAACTTGTGTTCACCCAGCGGACCTCCTGCTCGTCGTGCGTCTCCGCGCCCAGACAATAGTCCGGCGCCAAACAGCGAAGTGCGGATGCTGCCGTGCTCTGGGTCGCCGCGAGGACGGGTCAGAAGCCAGGAGGCGGAGGGGCGCCGCCCGACGGCGGCGGCGGAGGCGTAGTAGTCGAGCCCCCTGGGGGAGGTGTGCCCGGTGCGCCGGACTGGTACGGGTCGGTTGAGCTCGATGGTGCTGATGCCGTCGGGACAGCCACCGTCGAGGTGCCTTTTCCGAGCAGCTTCATGATCGTTCCCGCCGCCATCGCCAGCGTGCCGATCAGCATGAACCAGAACCCGATCCCCTTATCGACCCCGTCGGGTCCCGCAGCGATGAAGCTGATCACGATGCCGGCCGCGGCAATGCCCCAGGTGGCCTTGATCTGGTCGGGGGTGAATGTCAGCACGCGGTCTGGCAGGGCAACGTTGGCGAACCCCAGCCCGACGACCACCAGCAGGGCAAGAGCGAGCAGTGCTGGAATCGCAGCTGAGAAACCCTTGAAGTCCGTGTTCCAGGCGCTGAACGACTCGTCGCCAGCCTCCAGGAAGGCGAGGAACGAGAAGATCAGTGTGATCAGCGCACCGGCAGCCGCAACGAGATCGGCCACCGAGATGGTCGGTTTGGCCGAGGAGCTGGTGGCACCTGTGGCCTGATGCGTCGGGTCGGGGACAGAACCGTAGGGATCGGACATGAACCAGATGGTAGTCACCGCTCCAAGCCCGCCGAGTTCTGAGTGCACAGCCCAGCGAGATCGCAGCTCTCTGCACTCGGAGTTGCCGGCGGCATACGCTGACGCGTCGTGCCCACTGCGCTGCTGTCCGTGTACGACAAGTCCGGGATCGCGGAGCTCGCCGGAGAGCTGCGCGGGCTGGGGTGGCGGCTGATCTCCAGCGGCGGGACGGCCAGGGTGATCGCCGATGCCGGGATCGACGTCACCGACGTGGCCGATCTCACGGGCGTGGCACCGATCCTCGGCCACCGGGTCGTGACGCTGCACCCTCAGGTGCACGGTGGCCTGCTGGCCGACGTGACGAACGAGTCGCACCGCGCCGACCTCGCCGAGCACGGCATCGAGCCGATCCAGCTCCTGATCTCCAACGTCTACCCGTTCCAGGACGATCCCGGGATCGAGCTGATCGACATCGGCGGTCCGGCCATGATCCGTGCTGCGGCCAAGAACCACGCCCAGGTTGGTGTGATCGTCGACAAGGCCGACTACGAGCCGGCGCTGGCCGAGCTGCGAACCGACGGCGAGCTGAGTGCCGAGACCCGCCGCCGGCTGGCGCACAAGGCCTTCGAGCTGACCGCCACCTACGACCGCGCCGTCGCCGATTGGTTCGCCGCCAGCAGAAACGACGGTGACGCCGCCGGCACCACTGCGACGACCGCAGCTGCGGGCGATCCGACGCTCGCCGAGCGTGTCGGAGAGCTGCCCGAATCGTTCACGCTCGACATCGAGCGGGCCGTCGTGTTGCGCTATGGCGAGAACCCTCATCAGCAGGGCGCTCGGTACCGGGTGCGCGGCGAGCGGGGATGGTGG
>JACDHN010000323.1 GCA_013821025.1 Acidimicrobiia bacterium
GCATCGCTGTTTCGAAGATGCGGTAGTCATCGGGTGCGAGACTGGCACGGACTTGACCGATGCCGTCGCTGTCGGGCCCGATCGACACCATCGAGGCGGCCACGTGTGCGGTATCGGGTTCGGGTTCGATCGCCGATGCTGCGTCGGGTCCGTTCTCTTCGTCGCTGGTGAACGGGTACTTGCGTATCACCATCGAGAGTTGTTTCACGGTGAGCAGCTTGGCCAGCGAGCAGATGTCGGCATCGGTGTAGGCGGGGGCTTTCACTGCTAGGGCGACTTGGTCCAAGGAGAGCTCACCGGCGTCGAACGCCGCCATCACTCGTGGGTGTTGTTCTGCGCGTCGGGCGACCGCCAGGATCTTGCGGGCGGTGGTGTCGCTCAGTCCGGCCTGCCAGGCCAGCCAATGCGTCGGCGAGTGCAACCCGATCTGCATCCATGCGTCACCAGCGAGCGCCTGTTCGGCGAGGCGTACCAGCCGTGCGTGTTGGGCGTTGACGTGGCCGCACACCCCCGCCAGTGACGTCTGCAGCGCTTCGATGAACCGCTCATCCATGTCTCTATCGTACACCAGTTCGTACTATGCGGCAGATCGAACCATACTGAATTTCGGCTGACGGTTCCGTTGCTGGCCGCCGCACTCGGGATCGAGGTCGAGAGCGCCGGCGCCATCTCCAGCAAGTGGGATGGGTGCGGTCCGCAGTTGCGGTCGCGCAGCGAGCTCAGCCAGCGCCCGTATCGGCGTGCGAGGGTGAAGGATGCGGATCGAGGACTACGCGCTCATCGGCGACACGCAGACCGCCGCACTCGTCGGGCGGAACGGATCGATCGACTGGCTGTGTCTGCCACGCTTCGACTCGGGAGCGTGTTTCGCGGCACTGCTCGGCGATCGGTCGAATGGCCGATGGAGCGTGGCGCCCGCAGGCACGGCCCACCGCGTCGAGCGCCGATACGTACCCGGGACGCTCGTACTCGAGACCACGTTCCACACTCACGACGGAACGGTGCGGGTCACGGATTGCATGCCGGTGCGCGGCGAGGCACCCGATGTGGTTCGGCTTGTCGAGGGGATCAGCGGCTCGGTAGCGATGGAGATGGACCTGGTTGTGCGCTTCGACTACGGGTCGACCGTCCCGTGGGTGCGTCGCCTCGACGGAGCCTTGTCGCTCGTCGCAGGTCCCGATGCGCTCGAGCTCGTGAGCGCGGTCCCTGTCCACGGCAACGACCTCTCGACCACCGCTGCGTTCACGGTCGGTCCCGGCGACCGCGTCCCGTTCGTGCTCACCTGGCACTTGTCGACTGAGCAGCCACCCAGCCCAGCCGACACCGACCGCGCCGTCGGCGACACGGTCGCGTGGTGGCAGGCGTGGTCGGCCGGCTGCACGGCCGGTGGCCGATGGCGTGAGGAGGTACGCAGCTCGCTCGTCACGCTGAAGGCGCTGACCTACGCGCCGAGCGGAGGGATCGTCGCCGCGGCCTCGACCTCGTTGCCAGAGGTGCTCGGCGGTATCCGGAACTGGGACTATCGATTCTGTTGGCTGCGTGATGCCACCTTCACCCTCCAGGCGCTCCTCGCCGCCGGCTACGAGGGCGAGGCGGTTGCGTGGCGTGACTGGCTGCTGCGAGCCATAGCGGGCGATCCGTCGCAGATCCAGATCATGTACGGCGTCGCAGGGGAGCGGCGCCTGCCCGAGCTGGAGCTCGACTGGCTGCCGGGCTACGAGGGCAGCGTCCCGGTGCGGATTGGCAACGCCGCAGCCAAGCAGCGCCAGCTCGACGTCTACGGCGAGGTGATGGATGCGCTGCACCAGGCGCGACTGGCTGGGATCCCGCCCGACGTCGAGTCGTGGGAGGTGCAGCTCGCTCTCGTCGACTGGCTGGAGTCCGGGTGGCGCCAGCCAGATTCCGGCCTGTGGGAGATCAGAGGGGCGCCGCGGCACTTCGTGCACTCGAAAGTCATGTGCTGGGTGGCGTTCGACCGGGCGATACGGGCGGTGGAGGGCTTCGGGCTGGACGGACCGGCTGATCGCTGGAGGATGCTGCGCGGCGAGATCCACCAGGAGGTGTGCGAGCGAGGTTGGGACGACGAGCGCCGCACGTTCACCCAGTCCTACGGGTCGACCGAGCTCGACGCCAGCCTGCTGATGCTCCCGATGGTCGGCTTCCTGCACCCCCAGGACGAACGAGTCGTCGGGACGATCGACGCCGTTCGTCGAGAACTGACCGTTGACGGGTTCGTCGAGCGATACCCGACCGAGCACGGCATGTCGGTCGACGGGCTGCCCGGTCGCGAAGGTGCGTTCTTGCTGTGCACGTTCTGGTTGGCCGACGCGTTGGCATTGACCGGTCAGGTCGACGAGGCGTCAGCGTTGTTCGAGCGCCTGGTCGGGCTCACCAACGATGTCGGGCTCCTGGCAGAGGAGTACGACCCTGTGCAACGGCGAATGCTGGGAAACTTCCCGCAGGCCTTCTCCCACGTCGGCCTCGTGAACACGGCGCTGAACCTCACAGAAGCCCTCGGACCGGCCGGACGCCGTCGGAAGGACGCCTGATATGGCGGCAAGAGGGATCGCCGAAGCGGAGTCGTCCTATCGCACCTTGACGGACCGCCGTCCGATCGTTATTCTCCCGGCGCCGTGGCAGGCTCGGCCCGAAGACACATGTTGGACGCCGGCATCGACCTGCTGCACGAGACTGGCGTGGTCACCGGGGTGACGCACATCAAGTTGGCCAGAGTGGCCAAACGCGCCGGATACACCACCGGTGCCGCCTATCGCTTCTGGCCGACGCAGGAGGATTTCCATCGCGACCTGGCGATCGCCGCGTTGGAGTGGCGCGATCGCTCGTCGATCGCCGACACCATCGCCAGCATCCGCCCCGTGGTCGACGGCGGCGCCCCGCTGCTCGAGGTTCTCCGTACCGGGGCCGAGGCGAACGTGCACCGGTTCCCGGCCGAGACGGATTTCTTCATCACCCTGGCGCTGCGGGCCAGCGCCGTCCACGCCAGCGGCGAACTCGTCGAGGCCAGCCGTACCCGGGTCGAGGAGGGGTTGCAGAGTCACGTCGAGTTGTACGAAGCACTGATGGCAATGTTCGGTCGCCGGCCGCGGCCGCCATACACGTCCTACCATCTGGCATCCGTGCTGGCGGCGCTCGCAGAAGGGTTCGCCATCCAGGACGTCGGCGGTGAGCATCAACACCTCGATCGACCGGACCTTGGCAAAGGCATCGGCAGCGACTGGACGCTGTTCGGGTCGGCGACGCAGGCCGTGGTCGAGCACTTCACCGAGCCGATCGACGCCGCCCGGAAGTGATCGATCACTTAGCCTCGGAGGGCGATGCTTCGGTACGACGTAGAGGCGCTGAACACTGCGACAGCGTCGAACAACCGCATCCATGACGACGAGGTCGCCAAGGCGTACGGGTTCGGCGGCGGACTGGTGCCTGGCGTCGACGTGTACGCCTACCTGGTGCACTTGCCGGCGGAGCAGTGGGGCGTCGAATGGCTACAGGGTGGGTCGATGTCAGCGCAGTTCGAACGGCCGGTGTACGAC
>JACDHN010000324.1 GCA_013821025.1 Acidimicrobiia bacterium
TCGGGCGCCAAGGTCTGGGCGGACACGTGGGAAGGCCCACAAGGTTGGGGTGGACCGGCGTACCACCACGTCATGACCGGGGCCGCCATCGGGGACGGGACCAGGGTGCTCGATTGTGGTTGCGGTGCCGGCCGCTTCACGCGCCTGGCGGCGGACGCTGGTGCGGACGTAGCTGGCATCGACGCTGCTTCCGAGATGATCGAGATCGCCGCAGCGCGAACGCCGACGGGTGAGTTCATCGTCGGCGATCTCGAGGCCCTGCCTTGGGGGGATGACACGTTTGACGTCGTGACCGGGTTCAGCACCTTCCAGTTCACCGACGACAAGGTGCGTGCGCTCATCGAGGCACGCCGAGTGGCTCGTCGAACCGTGGCCGTGGTCATCCCGACGCGGGTCGCCGAATCCGGCATCGCCCTCGTGATGGCTGCGCTGCTCCCGCTGTTCTCCGCCAGCGCGCTGGACAGTCTCAAGCGCAGCGGCATCAACGCCCCGTCCGAGCCCGGCAAACTCGACGACGCACTCGCCTCGGCCGGGCTCCTGGTGCTCGACGATGTCGAGATCGAATGTCCGAGCGTCTTCGACGCGCCCGAATCCGCCATTCGCGCGTTCCTCGGCGCCGGACCGGTGACGCTGGCCAGCCAATATGCCGGTGAAACCGCCGTGGCCGAAGCGCTCCACGAGGCCGTTCGACAGTTCACCGGGTTGGACGAGCGGGTGACGCTACGACACTGGTTCCGCGTGGTGCTCGCAGGGCCGTCGGCAAGCTCGCCAGCCTGAGCAGCGTCCCACGAGAGCTGCTGACTGCTCCGGGGCCTGGAGCAACACCGGTCACCGGTCACAGCACGAGCTCGCGCAGGCCGAGGCCCATGATGAAGAGGCAGCCGAAGCCGTAGAGCAGGTACTCCTTGTCACGGGCGAATGGGCTTGTGCGGTAGCTGTACAGGATGCCGACGGCGATCAAGGCGCTGAAACCGTACAGGGCGTGCAGGTCGTCGAGCTGGCGGTCCTCCGTGGTGACGAGAAGGGCGCCGCTGATGGCCTGGACGAACGCCGCCAACTGGCCGGCGATGATGACGGCCCACAGCGGCCGGCCGCGCAGCGCCGGGCGCAGATGGGCGGCTAACGCCCACAACCCGGCGACGGCGTTTAAGGCGATCAGAGTCCACGCCCCGACATCGTGGACGTCGGGCAGGACCGTCGCGGTCATCCGCCGCAGAAGTCGCCACCGACCAGCACCATGACGATGCCGTCGTCGGAGGCGTCAGTGAGCAGGCCGGCCAGACCGCCTTCTGTGACCTCGAACGCCGGCGACGAGACACCCTCTTCGCCGGGCGCCACGCCGACGTCCGGGTAGGCCTGGCGTAGGTCGGCGACCGTGCTGCCGATGCCGATGCCCTCTGGTGTCGTGAGACCGGCCGGCTCGGCATCGGTCTGGCCGACGAGACCGTACTCGTAACCGAAGAAGTGCCGGCGCCCCTCGGCCGCCGACGTCGCATCACTGAACTGCAGCGACAGGGCTCCCCATGACACGCGGCGGTACTCGGTGCCGGGGCAAGCAGAGATGGTGAACGGGTCGACCCACCCGCTGTCGTCGGACGGGTTGCCCAACGCCGCCTGCACAGTCGCGATAGCGCTGTCGGGGTCGGCTCCGAAGTCGACGTCGGCGATGCCGTTGGACCGGAGAACGATGGCGCTGACCGCCGGCTCCGTTGACGGTGGCGCTGTTGGGGGCGGTGGCGGGGTGGGCGGCGGGGTGGGCGGCGTGGTGGGCGGCGTGGGTGTCGGCGGTGGCGTGGTCGGCAGCGGTGTGGTGAGCGGCGGCACTGTTGGCGGCGGCACTGTAGGCGCAGCGGTTGTCGGCGGCGGCTGAGAGGTCGTGGGGGCCGCCGTGCTCGGCGTGAGGGATGTCGGCGGCGCCGTGGAAGGAGCTGCTGAGGTGCGGGGCACGGTGGCTGCGGTGCCGGGGACGGACGAAGGGCCGCTGACGGCCGAGTCGGTGGGTAGCGGTGCGAGCGTGTCGTCGGCGTCGCGCTCCTGACTGCAGGCGGTCAACAGCAGCAACGCAGCTACGACTGCGAGGTGGCGGCGGGCGTTCATGGCATCCATTGTGGTCGCCGGCGACCGCCAGGTCGCGGACGCCCCGACAGGGCGTGATCTCTTCCGAGCACCGGAACGATCCGCGCCCAGAACGTGGAATGGAAGGAATCGCGCCCAGACGGTTGTGGATCAGGCGTCGACGGCGGCACCCGTGCGGATCAGTTCGGCCACACGGTCGGCGTCGATTCCCCAGTCGGCCAGGACGGCCGACGTGTGCTGGCCGGGATGCGCTGGGGGTCCGCTCACCACCGGCGCCGTGCGGCTGAAGCGCGGGGCCGGCGCCGGTTGGGTGACGCCGTCGAGCTCGACGAACGTGTGCCTCACCACGTTGTGAGGATGCACCGCAGCCTCGCTCATCCGCAGCACGGGTGCGAAGCACACGTCGGTCCCCTCCATCAGATCGCACCACTCGTCGCGGGTCTTCGTGGCGAACACATCGTTCAGGCGAGCCTTCAGCGCCGGCCACTGCGAGGCGTCCATCTGCGCGGCGAACTGCTCGTCGCCGTCGAGTCCCGTCCGCACGAGCAACTCGGCGTAGAACTGGGGCTCGATGGAACCGATCGAGACATATTCCCCGTCGGCGCATCGGTACACGTCGTAGAAGTGGGCGCCCGTGTCGAGCAGGTTCTCGCCCCTGCGCGTCTCATCGAAGATTCCCATTTGGCGGAACGCCCAGAACATCGTCATCAACACGGCCGATCCGTCGACCATGGCGGCATCGATCACCTGGCCCTCACCGCTGCGGGCCGTTTCCAGCAGCCCGGCCAGCACCCCGAGCGCCAGAAACATGCCACCGCCGCCGAAGTCACCGACCATGTTGAGCGGCGGTACGGGTGCCTCCCCTGCCCGCCCGAAGTGCGCCAGCGCCCCGGCCAGCGAGATGTAGTTGATGTCGTGGCCGGCGGCCTGGGCGTAGGGACCGTCCTGGCCCCAGCCCGTCATGCGACCGAACACGAGCCGCCGGTTGCGGCCCAGGCACTCGGCGGGCCCGACACCGAGCCGCTCCATGACGCCCGGACGGAACCCCTCGACGAGCGCATCGGCCCGTTCCACGAGGTCGAGCAGCACGGTGACACCGTCGGGCGCCTTGAGGTCGAGGGCCACGTTGCGCCGGCCGCGCAGCGACACGTCGACGTTCGGGCGGTCGGGCACCGGGGTCCGCACGGCTGAAGCCCGGTCGATCCTGATCACCTCGGCCCCCAGGTCGGCCAGCAGCATCGCCGCAAACGGTCCTGGCCCAATGCCGGCCATCTCGATGATCCGGTAGCCGTCAAGCGGTCCTGCCATGACACCGACGGTAGACGGCCGGTCGGAAGCGACACGGACCCGACCACTACCGTCGAAGCGATGACGATCTTCGGCGTCCACACCGGTTTGCAGCGCACGTCGGTCGACGAGTTGCGCATGCTGTGGCGGCACGTCGAGGATCTGGGCTTCGGTTGGAT
>JACDHN010000080.1 GCA_013821025.1 Acidimicrobiia bacterium
CGGACTTGCGCGTGAGGATCCCGGCGGGCAAGTTCGCCGAGCAGCTGCTACGCCATGACCTGCCCGGATTGAGCGACGAGCAGCGCCGACAGACGCTGGCCTTCATGGAGAGCCGGCTGCGCGTCCTGCCGTCGCCGATGACCGTTGGCGTGGGCGCTGTGGCTGGAGTCGTCGGCGCCCTCTGCGCCGTCATCGGGCATCGGCGGGTCGTTGGAGTATTGGCACGCCGGGCGCTTCCCGTCGTGCGCGACTACGTGCGCCTGCTGCGCTCACTTTCGTTCGCCTACGTGTGGGAAACCTGGCCCGGCACTGCGCCCGACGGCTCGCCGCTCGTCTGCTCACGCGACCGCCGGTCCCTGATCGGTGAGAGCGGTTGAGCGGGAGCGGGCGGTCAAGCGGGGACATCGACGCCGAGGTGCTCGTCATCGGGTCGGGCGCCGGCGGCGCGCCCACGGCTGCGCTCCTGGCCGAGGCCGGGTTCGACGTGCTCGTGGTCGAGGAGGGACCGTGGATCCCTCAGGGCGCGCTGCGCCCGTTCTCCCTGCAGCAGATGGAGCGGCAGTACCGCTCTGGCGGTGTGACCGTGGCGCTCGGCAGGCCGAGCATCGCCTATACGGAGGGCAGGTGCGCCGGGGGCGGTAGTGAGATCAACAGCGGGCTCTACTGGCGGCCTCCTGGCACACTGCTCGAACGCTGGCGCGATCAATACGGGCTGGCGTCGCTCGACCCCGACGGGATCGACAAGGTCCTCGACGAGGTGGAGCGCGACCTGTCGGTGCAGCTGCTGCCAGGGGCGGCGAGCGGACCGAGCGAGATGCTCCGGCGAGGGGCGGCAGCGCTCGGATGGCGTCACGACGAGGTACCGCGGTGGATGACCTACTCCGATCAGGAGCCGGCCGGTCGCCGCCAGAGCATGACCGAGACGTACCTACCGCGTGCGCGACAGGCCGGAGCTCGCATCGTTCCAGAGTGCCGCGCAGAGCGCATCGAGATCCGCAACGGCAGGGCCCGGTACGTGGCCGTGGTCGGCGCCGACGGGACTCGAAGGAGGATTGGGTTCCGGCACCTCATCGTGTGCGCCGGCGCGATCCAGACCCCGGCTCTGTTGCTGCGCTCGGGCCTGCGCCACAACATCGGCCGGACGCTGGCGATTCACCCGACGGTGAAGCTGGCGGCCAGGTTCGACTCGCCACTCAACGTGCCCGACGACGTGCCGGTGCACCAGGTGAAGGAGTTCGCCCCCCAGCTGTCCTTCGGGGGATCCGCTTCGCATCCAGGGCTCGTGGCGCTGTCGCTGGCCGACTCGTGGGACACGTTCGGTGACCGGATCGTGGATTGGCAGCGGATGTCGGTGTACTACGCCGCCATCACGTCCGAGGGGCACGGACGGGTGCTGGCCATCCCCGGGTTCACCGATCCGCTCGTCACGTACCGGCTGACCCGGCGGGACGAGGCGATGCTCGGCCGGGGTCTGGCTCGCCTGTCGCTGCTGATGCTCGAGGCCGGGGCCGACGAGGTGTACCCGTCGTTTCGTAGCGCGCCGGTCGTGCGCACCCGTGCAGACGTGGCCGAGCAGCAGCGGAGGTTCTCCACCACGCGAGCAACGGTGATGACCGTGCACCTGTGCTCCACGGTGCCACTGGGCGGGGCGCGGGACCAGCGGCGCGGCGCCGACGAGTGGGGTGCCATTCCCGGCGTGTCCAATGTGGCGGTGAACGATGCGTCGTTGCTGCCAGACGCGCCGGGTGTCAACCCGCAGGCCACGGTGATGGCGCTCGCCATCCGCAACGTGCGGCACTTCATCGAGTCCGACCGCTTTCTGGACGGCAGCTCGTGATCGAGCGCAGGAGCATTCCGGACCACACCGTCATCACCGGGGGTGCCGGCTGGCTCGGTCGGGCACTGGTATCGCGCCTCGGCTCACCCGGATCCGAAGGACTGCGTCGGGGACTACGGGTGCTCGTGCGCGACGAGGCGGACCGTCGGGGGATCATGGCGCTGGCCCCAGAGGCCAACGTTGTCGTCGGCGATGTGACCAGGCCACGGGATCTCACGACGCTGTTCCAGGGCACCCATGACGGCGTCGTCGACGTGGTGCACACGGCTGGTGTCATCCACCCAGAACGCTGGAGTGACTTCGACGCCGTCAACGCCGGCGGGACGAGGAACGTTCTGGCGGCTGCTGCGCTGGCCGGGGTCCGGCGCCTCGTCCACATCTCGTCCAACAGCCCGTTCGGCACGAACCCCGACATCGGCGACACGTTCCGCAACGACGAGCCGTATGACCCGTACTACGGCTACGGACTGTCGAAGATGCACGCCGAGGTGCACGTTCGAGAGGCTGTGGAGCGAGGTCTCGACGCCGTGATGGTGCGCCCACCGTGGTTCTACGGCCCGTTCCAGCCCGAGCGGCAGACCACGTTCTTCACGATGATCCGCAAGGGTCGGTTTCCCATCATCGGCTCGGGAGCCCAGCGGCGGTCGATGGTGTACATCGACAACCTGGTGGACGGCGTGCTGCTGGCCGAGCTGGTGGTCACGCCTCCCGGGCGTGGTTGGTGGATCGCCGACGAGTGCCCGTACCCGCTGGCGGAGATCGTGGCGACGGTGGGACGGGCACTGCACGACGAGGGCTACGACGTCACGGAGAATCGGATTCGGGTGCCGGCGCTCTTCGGGATGCTTGCAGAGGCCGCCGATCGCGGTTTGCAGCGCGTCGGCCGGTACCACCAGGCCATCCATGTGCTCGGCGAGATGGACAAGACCATCGCCGTCGACATCTCCGCGGCGCGAGCCGAGCTGGGCTACGAGCCCCGGGTGTCGCTGTACGACGGGATGCGCGAGAGCATCCGCTGGTGCAGGGCCCAGGGGATCTCGCTGTGACCACGGCACTCGTGACGGGCGGCAGCGGCTACTTCGGCATGCTGTTGGCGGAACGGCTCCGCGACGGCGGGGCGCCGGTGCGTGTTCTCGACCTGGTCGACACCGAAGACCGCCACCCCGACATCGAGTTCGTGGCGGGCGACATCAGGGATCGCGCCGCCGTGCGAGCGGCCGTCGACGGCGCCGACGTGGTGTACCACAACGTGGCTCAGGTGCCGCTGGCGAAGGATCTGCGGCTGCTGCGTACCGTCAATGTCGACGGCACCCAGCGCCTGCTCGAGGCGTGTGCCGACGCCGGCGTCGCCAAGGTGGTGCACACCTCATCGAGCGCCGTGTTCGGTGTGCCCGACACCAATCCAGTGCTGCCGTCGACCGTGCCGCGACCCATCGAGGAGTACGGCCATGCCAAACTGGCGGCAGAGTGGACGTGCTTGGAGGCGACATCACGGGGGCTCGACGTGTCGATCGTACGTCCCCGGACGATCCTCGGACATGGGCGGCTCGGCGTCTTCGGGATCCTGTTCGACTGGATCGCCGACGGCGCCGATCCCTTCGTGCTCGGTGACGGCGCCAATCGCTACCAGTTCGTGCACGCCGACGATCTGGCCAGAGCGTGCATCGCGGCCGGTGGGACGGACGGGCCTGAGATCTTCAACATCGGCGCAGATCGCTTCGGCACGATGCGTGAGGCGTTGGACCACCTGTGCGAGCACGCCGGGACCGGGTCACAGGTGCGGTCATTGCCCATCACGGCAGCGGCAGCAGCGATGCGGCTGAGCGCCAGGGCCGGCCTGACCCCCTTTGCCCCCTATCACTGGCTGATGTACTCGAAGTCGCTGTGGTTCGACATCGACCACGCCCGGCAGTCGCTCGGTTGGCAGCCCCAGTGGTCCACCGATGAGATGTTCGCTCATAGCTACGACTGGTTCGTCGCCAACCGGGCATCCACCGACGACGAGCGTGCCAGCCACCACCGGCGCACGGCCCGCAGCGCCGCCCTGTCGGCGCTCAAGGCGCTCACGAAGGTGCTGCCGGCGCGGTGAGGCTCCCTTCACGGGCAAAATGGGCGATCAACGCTGTGGACCGGCTGGGCATCGCCCTGCTTGCGTTCTTGGCGTACGTGCCGACGATGCTGTCGTCGCCTGGCAAGATGCCGGCCGACACGAAGGCCTACCTCTACCTCGATCCTGGACGCCTCACCGCCGACTCGCCGTGGACGTTCGATCCACGCCAGTTCGCCGGGTGGGTGCCGCACCAGCAGATCACGTATCTGTGGCCCTCGGGGCCGTGGTATTGGTTCTGGGACACGCTCGGAATGCCGGACTGGGTCGCCCACCGCCTGTGGCTCGGCACCGTGCTGTTAGCCGGCGGCCTCGGTGTGCGCTGGGTTGCCAAAGTGCTGGGCCTGGGGCCGGCGGGAGCGCTCGGCGCGGCGCTCGTGTACCAGCTCTCGCCCTACGTGCTGCCCTACGTGTCCCGCACCTCGCTGATGCTGCTGCCGTGGGCCGGCGTGGGGTGGATCGTCGGCCTGACGATCCGGGCTGCCACCCGGTCCAGCTGGCATCACGTCGGGATCCTTGCTCTCGTGATCGCCACCGTGGGCTCTCCGAATGCCACGGCGCTGGCGATGATCGCCCCGGCGCCGGTGCTGTGGCTGTTGCACGCCGCCTGGAGCCGCTTGATCACGTGGCGGCGAGCGGCGCTGACGACGGCGAAGATCGCTGTGCTGTCGCTCGGCGTGTCGCTGTGGTGGATCGCCATGCTCGCCGTGCAGGGCCGTCATGGTGCCGAGGTGCTCAGCTATTCGGAGTCGCTGGAGGCCGTGTCATCGGCGTCGACCTCGTCGGAGGTGTTGCGGGGCCTCGGGTACTGGCTGTTCTACCTGCGCGATGCGTACGCAGCGACGACAACTGCTGCGTACGACTACATGGCATCGGTTCGCGTCATCGGTGCCGGCTACCTGCTGCTGGCGCTGTGCCTCGTGGGTCTGGTGTTCATCAGATGGCAGCATCGGCGCTTCGCCGTGTGGTGCTTCGCAGCCGGGGCACTGCTGGCCATCGGTGTCCACCGCCTGGACGATCCGGCACCGATCACCGATGCCCTGATCAACGACACCGAGTCCGGGCTGGCGCTGGCGCTGCGCAGCAGCACCAGGGCACTGCCGATGGCGACGCTCGGCCTGGCACTGGGCGCCGGCGCCTTGGTGACGGCCGTCAGACCACGGCGCAGCTGGGTACGCATGGCGGTGCCGGTGGCGCTTGTCGTGGTGGCTGTCGTGAACATGCCGAGCCTGTGGCGGCGCGACTACGTCGATCCGGCGCTGACCCGCGACCAGGATCCACCCGCAGCGTGGGACCAGGCGGTGGACGCACTCGACGCCATGCCACCCGGGTACCGCGTGTTCCAGTTGCCGGGCCAGGAGTTCGGCGCCTTCCGTTGGGGCTACACGGTCGACCCTCCCCTGCCAGGCCTCACCGAGCGCCCGCTCGTCACCCGCGACCTGCTGCCCCTCGGCAGCCCACCCGCCATGGACCTGCTGTTCGCGCTCGACGACAGGTTCCAGGACGCCACGATCGAGACCCAGGCGATCGCGCCCGTGTCGCGGCTGCTGGGCGCGGACACCATCTGGGTCACGAACGACGCCGCCTTCGATCGCTTCCGCACGCCGCGACCCGAGGTGATGACCGACCTGTACCGCAAGACCCCCGACGGCCTCGGCGAGCCTGTCGTCTACGGGGATCCGTTCGTCAACGAGCCCGACGTCACCATGACCGACGAACGGTCGGTCAGCGACGAACTGATCGGCACTGCCGTTCCACCGGTGATGCTGGTACCCGTCGACGAGCCGGTGCCTGTCGTGCGCACGAAGCTGGAGACGGTGTTGGTGTCGGGCAGCGGCGACGGCGTGGTCGACGCCGCGGCAGCGGGGATCCTCGACGGCACGGAGCTGATCCGGTACTCAGCCGATCTGGGCGACCGCTTGCGCCCGGCCATCCGGAACGCCTCGGAGATCATCGTCACCGACTCCAACCGGGATCGGGCCCGGCGCTGGAACTCGTCGCAGGACTCCGTGGGGTTCACCGAGTCTGGCGGCCCAGCCACCGACCTGCTGCGGGTCGAGAGCGCAGACAGCCGGCTGCCCGTGTTCGCCTCGTCAGATCCGACCAACCAGACCGTGGCGACGCAGCAGGGACCGGTGACGGCGATCGCCAGCGCCTACGGCGAGCCGTTCGCCTTCCGGCCAGAGGACCGGGCGGCGATGGCGATCGACGGAGATCCCAAGACGGCGTGGAGGGTCTCGGATCGCTTCGCCACGATCGGTGAGCGGATCGTGCTGACGACGACGCAGGGCATCGACCACGTCACGCTGCTTCAGCCAAGGTTCTCCGAACGGCAGCGGCACATCACTGCGATCGATCTGCTGGTCGCCGATCGGCCGCCGCAGCGGGTCGAGCTCGGACCCGAGTCGTTGACCGGGACGGGCCAGCGAATCGAGTTCGAGCCCAGCGCCGGCGCCACAGGGGTGGAGATCACGGTGGCTGCCACGCAGACACCTACGCAGGTCAGCGGACCGCGCCTCGCGGCCGTGGGGTTCGCAGAGATCGACGTCGGGTTGGGACCAACCACCGAAGTGGTGCGTCCACCTACAGAGGTGCTCGATCTGCTGCCAGCGGTGCGAGACCGCACGCCGGTGTCACTCGTTTTCACCCGTCTGCGCCACGATCCCACCGATCGGTTCCGCGCTGATCCCGAGCAGGGCCTGGAGCGCTCGTTCTCACTCGGGGAAGGCCGGGAGATGGGCGTCGACGTCACCGTGCGCCTCGATCCGAGGGCCACCGACGAGGTGCTCGGAGAGGTGCTCGGTGTCGACGGTCCCGTGGCCACCGACCGGCTGGCCGGCGTGCCGGGTGCCGCAGCATGGGCCGTGGCGGACGGCGAGCCGGACACGGCGTGGATCTCACCGTTTGCCTATCCGGGTGAGCACGTGCTCGACATCCCGCTCGGCGACGGCCGGGTCCCGCGCCGCTTCACGATCACGCAGCCACGCACTGGCGACTTCTCCACCATCACCTCGCTGCTGATCACGGCTGGCGAGCGCCAGTGGACGGTCGACGTGCCCGAGCCCGACGGTTCGGGCACGAGCATCGTCACGTTGCCAGAGGCAGTGGACGCCGAACAGGTCCAGGTGGCGATCGCAGCCTTCGACGGCGTCGTCATCACCGACCGGCGCTACGCCGAGCCGGTCTTCCTGCCAGTGGCCATCTCCGAGCTGTCGCTCGGAGAGCGGGTGACGATGCCTGACGAGATCGATCTCGGATGCCGTCGCGACCTGGTGCAGATCGACGGCGAGACCCTCGGCGTCCGGCTGTCGGGTTCGTTGGAAGCGCTGCTGGCCGGCGAGCCGTTCACCGCCACGCCGTGTGCTGCGGCTCCGCTGTCGCTCGATGCCGGCGAGCATCGAATCAGCGCCTCGCGCAGGGCCACAACGGGCCTCACGGTCGACCGGTTGGTGCTCACATCGGAAGGATCACGCGTCGAATCGTCGAGCACCGGCGAGGCGGACGCCGACGGGTTTGTCCCCACCGAGATCGTGTCGCGCACTCGCACGTCGGCCAGGGCCACCGTGGGACCGTGCCCGCAGGGCTGCTGGTTCGTGTTCGGCGAGGGGTACAACGACGCCTGGTCGGCGAAGGTGGTCACGCCGACGGAGTTGGAGGTGGTCGATCCCGGCGCCCCCACCGACCGCGGCACCACCCAGAACCTCGGAGCACCCACGCCCGTCGACGGCGGATTCAACGGATGGTTTATCCGCCCGACCGACGATGAGGTCGAGGTCACCGTGGAGTGGACGGCACAGAGATCGGCGACGTTCGGGCTGTTGTTGTCGGGCGTCTTCATCGCCGTCGCCGTCGCCCTGACACTGCTCGATCGGTCTCGATCCGCCCGGTCCGTCGAGGATCATCCTGAGCTGGCGTCAGTCGGCAGCACGGAGCCGGCATGGCACGTAGCCATCGGCGTGATGGTGGGTCTCGTAACGGCGGTGATGTTCATCCGACCGGCGTGGGCGCTCCCCGTAGCCGTCGTCGGTGCGGTCGCCATCGTCCTACGCCGGGTGAGGCTCGTCGGGGCTGCCGGCTTGGCTGTGGCGCTGTGGGTCGGGGGCTCGACGGCGTGGACCATCTGGCGGGAGCGACCCTTCCCCAGCGGGCTGTGGCTCGAGTCGATCGACGGGCTGCACTTCCTTGGCCTCTTGGCCATCGTGCTGGTGTTCACGACGTCCGTGTTGCCCGACGACGCTCGCACCGGGGCTAACGGTTCAGAGAAGTCCCCTTCGGGATGATGAACACGGCGGTCTCGGTGCCGATCTGCAGCATCTGTGAGGTGGCCCGACGGATGTCCCTGGCGATCCCAGGATCGACGTCCAGCCCGAACACGTTGAAGTCGACGAGCTCCACGAGGTCGTCACGCCCATCGCGGCGGAGCCCTTCGATCACGTCGCGGCGGAGTTCGTCGTAGCGCTGGCGCTGCTCGGGCGTTCGCAGGTCGGCATTGGCGACCTCGACGGCGCCGGGGACGTCCCGCCACAGCTCGACGTAGGCGCCGGAGGCGAAGTGCACCTCGGCCGTGGCCCGCTCGACGGGCATCGTGCGTTCGGGTGTCAGTGGCACCGTGAAGTACGGGTGGCCGCCGACGTCGAGACCTCGGTCGTCCAACTCGCTGATCAACCCGTACACCTGGCTACCGAAGAAGTGGGCGTCGCTCCACTGCACCAGGTAGCGGCCGTCGGGCCCTGAGGCCGCACCGACGCCGTCCACGAGCGCCTCGTAGGTGGGGCCCACCAGCTCGCCCAGCCCGCGGCTGAGGTGCTGCTCGGCGTGCTCGGCGTCGGCGGCGTCGATGGAGAACATGGCGGTCGAGGTCACCAGCACGATGGTGGCGACGACGACACCGGCGCCGCGGGCAGCCGGACGCCACTGCAGCCGGACGCGCTCGACGGCGGCGATGGCGGTCCACACGATGGACACCAGCACGAGTGCGGCGAGGCCCCACGCCCACAGGGTGAGGTAGTAGAGCGTGGTGCCGAAGATGCGCGACATCGACGCCAGCGAGAGCACGAGGGCGGCGGCGATGACGACGTGCAGCGAACGCAGCCGGTACGACCCGACACCTGCGAAGCACACCGCA
>JACDHN010000325.1 GCA_013821025.1 Acidimicrobiia bacterium
CCTGCCCGTCGTTCGTCTCGATCCGGTACCGGTAGGTGTTCCCGACGCCGGCGCCCTCGACGCGGCCCGACCAGATTCCCGATGCGGGGACCGGCGAGAGTTGGTGCTCGCCGCCAGCGGCGAAGTCCCCCGCAACGGAGACTCGCCTGGCGTTCGGCGCCCACACTGCGAACCAGGATCCGCCGTCGTCTGGGTGGGCGCCGAGGCACCGGTACAGGTGGCGGTGCGTGCCTTCGTTGAACAGGGGGATGTCGAGCTCGTGGATCGGGTTCGACGCCGCGTCGTAGCGTTCTTGTGCTGTCACGTCCCAGTGGCTCCCGTCGGCTGCGTGGTCCGGTCGGCGATGAGCGCCAGGCGGCGCGCCACGGTGGGATCGGTGACGGCCTGCTCGAGCGGGCACGGCAGCCGGCGGCGCCACATCGTTCCGCCCCTTCTACCCGGTTCGTTGTGCGGCTCGGTGAGGCCCATCAGATCATCGAGATCGGCAACCGTCATGGCGGCGTCGCTGGCGGCCAGTCGGCGCAGCACGGCTTCGAGCAACGTCCCCGGATCTTCGTGGGAATCCGGCGTGGGGTCGGGGTCGATGAGGCGACGGTATGCCGGGACCGGGGCGGCGGCGACCATGGCCGAGAAGGCCGGCATGTCATGGGTCCTGATGCCGGCGACTGACCAGCGCGGGATGTCGACGAGCTCTGGGTCGTGGAGATGGAACCCTTCCTCGTGGAGCCCGAGCATGGCCCAGCGGTGGATGGCAGCGTCGACCTCTGGCGGGACGGTACCGAGGTTCTCGCCGACGACCGTCGTCTCGTGCGCGGCGGCGGACGCGGCGATGACGGCCAGGAGCTCCTCGGCCGGGTAGCGCACGTACACGCCGGCGGCCGATGCGGCACCCGGCGGGATCCACCACAACCGGTGCACGGCCATGACGTGATCGATGCGCAGCACGCCGGCGTGCTCGCTGGCGCGATCCACAAGGCGGCGCCACATCTCGTGCCCGCTACGGCGGCTGGCTGCCGGGAGCTGAGGTGGGAAGCCCCAATCCTGACCATCGGCGGCCAGCGGATCAGGTGGAGCGCCGACCGTGAACCCGGTGGCGAAGCGCTCGGGGTGAGCCCACGTCTCGTAGCCGTCGGGGTGGCTGCCGATCGGCACGTCGAGCCCGAGTGCGGCGCCAGAAGTGGCAGCGGTGCCGAGCTGTTGATCGGCGAGGTACTGGGCCAACACGTAACTGCGCTGTATGAGCGCTCGCGGTACCTGCGTGCGATCGCGCTCCGCACGGAAGCGGGCGTAGTTGGCCGCGTCTGGTCGCCGGCGCACGAAGGCGTCGAGCTGACCGAGCAGAGCAGCATCGGCGGTGGCAGCGGCCTCCACGAGCTGCCCCCGCCGGTGGCTTGCCAGGCCTGCGAGGTCGAGCAGGCGGCCGAGGCCCGGCTCCGGGAGCGCCGACGCCGGTAGACCGGGATCGGCCAGGAACACCTCGTTCCAGTGCAGGCGGCTCACGGGTGAGTACGGGCTGGGATCGAACGTTTCGTCGAGGAACAGCTCGTACAGCGGCAGCGTGTACAGCACGTCGATGCCAGCTGCAGTCGCGTGCCGAGCCAGGTCACCCAGGTGGTGGAAGCCAGGCCAAGGGTCCTGCTCGCTCCACAAGCCATATGCGGGGGTGAACAGTCCGCTCGGACGGCGACCGTCTCGCGCAACGGCGGCCATCGACGGCATTGCCGCCGGGGCTTGCACGATCGTCGACGCACCGATTCGACCAGCCACTGCCACGTCGAGACGATGGCACCCGATCGGCAGCGCCTCGAGGGCGTCGATGAGGCTCTGGCGGGCGATCACCGTTCCGTCGGCAAGCGTGAGCTGGGCGTCCTCGACAGCGGCCCAATCGATGCCGGTGTGCCGGCAGGCGTCGGGCCCACCGAGCACGATCACGTGTTCCACGATCGGCGCCTGATCGCCACGTGCGGCGTCCTCGTGCAGCACGTCGACAACAGAACGGACGCTGGCCGGGTCGGCGTGGTGGACGATGTCGTCCACGTCGGTGTAGGCGATCTCGACACCGAGCCGCTCGGCCTCTGCACGCAGCGCCGGTGGCAGCGGCGACGGGCGGGCCGTCATCTGACCGCTCACGGCGAGCGGGTGCCGGCGCTAGAGACGGCGCGGTCGGTGATCATCTGGGCGATGGCGCTGAGCGGCCAGCTCACCCACCCGGGCCGGTGGGCCAGCTCGTAGCGCACTTCGTACAGGGCGTTCAGTAGCACGTAGGCGTCGAGCAGCATGCGCGCGTCGTCGGACTCGGACGGTACGAGCCGTACGAGCGACTCCTGTTCATCCTCGACGGCAGTGACGTAGCACGTCCAGTACTGGTCCTGGGCGCGCTCGGTCCACGCTCGCCGCCATTGCTCGAGGTGGGCGCGATGGGCCGAACCGGTGCGGCCACGCTCGTCCGACGTAGCGAGCGCGACGCGCCCGGCATAGTCGAGCGAGCGCATCATCCCGCCCACGTCCATCAGCGCCGAGCGCTTGATCGAGCGCTCGCCCACCGAGCGCCCCGGCTCGCCCTCGAAATCGATGAACACCACGTCGTGTCCGGTCCACAACACCTGACCGAGATGGAAGTCACCGTGGATGCGAATGCGGGCGGCGTCGAGCTTGCGCCTGCGCAACGCCTCGAACGAACCGAGCAGTCGATCGCCGTCGTCGATCACGGCCGCCGCCAGCGGTTGGTCGACCTCGGGCAGTGACGTGGCGGCGCGGCGCAGCAGGCGCTGGGTCTCACGTAGCGAACCTCGCAGGCTCTGCTGGATCGAACGCTGCGCCAGCATTGTGAACCGTTCGGGTTCGAAGCCGGGAGACCCGTCAGCCAGCGCCCTGTGCATCTCAGCCGTGCGCTGGGCGAGCAGGGCGATGACGACCATCATCCCGGCGTCGTCGGTCTCCAGCTCCGGTTCAGACACCATGCGCTCGACCTGGCGAGTGAGCAGGTCCTGGCTCCACTCCCACAGGTCGCTTTCGTTGGTCACGGCGTCGTGGACGACCACGACCGTGGCCGGCTGCGCCTGGCCGTCCAGTTCCACGTCGAGCGTTCCGGCCACGCCTGGGGCATGCGTGAACCCGACGGCCCGCAGGTGGGTGGGGAGCGTCACGTCGGGGTTCTCACCCGGTGTGACCTGGCGCACGAGCTTGGCGATCACCTTCGAGCCCAACAGCACCGAGGAGTTGGACTGCTCGACGCCGAGCGGATGGACGTCGCGGGCGTCGGCCGCCAGCTTTGTGAGCCCGGTGCGGCGAGGATGTCCTCGCGCCGTGGAGATGCGGCCGCGCCGGACGCGCCGACGGAGCGCCGACGCTGCGACCACTCCTGCGCCCTCTGGCGTCGTCATGGCGTCGACCATCGCCCCGTCGGCCAGATGGGCGATCACGGCCCCCGGATGCACCTGCTCCAGTTCCGCAGCGGCCGCCGTCGAGACGTGCTGCACCGGGACGGCATAGTGGTGATCGTCGCCGTCGGTGAACGACGTACG
>JACDHN010000326.1 GCA_013821025.1 Acidimicrobiia bacterium
TCGAGGCGTTCCTCGCCGGGCACATCTCGTGGAATCAGATCGCTGACGTGTGCAATGAGGTGATCGCGCGGCATGATTCGGGAGCGAGTTCCACGATCGACGACATCGTCGAGGCCGACAGCATCGCTCGTCGGCATGCCGCCGAGGTGGTGGTGTCGATGGGCTCCCGAGCGAGGTGACCGTGAGTCGATTCGAACAACTGAAGAACGAGCTCGGGGGCGGCGGGTCCGTCACCGAGCCCGTTGTGGTCAACGAGCAACCGGCTGGACCGTCGCCGCTGTCCAGTGGGCTGGCGACGGCCACCATCCTCGGCTTGCTGGTGTGGCTCGGATTCACGAACCCGTGGATGTTCGTGTTCGCTGTCGGCATCCTGATCTCGGTCTTCCTGCACGAGCTCGGGCACTTCATCACGGCCCGCTGGACCGGCATGAAAGCGACCCAGTTCTTCCTCGGCATCGGCCCGCGTCTGTGGAGCTTCAGGCGCGGCGAGACCGAGTACGGCCTGCGCGCCGTGCCCGTGGCAGCGTTCGTGCGGATCATCGGGATGAGCAACCTCGACGAGGTGCCGCCCCAGGACGAGGCCCGCACGTACCGGCAGCAGAGCTACCCGAAGCGGATGCTCGTGATCTCTGCCGGGTCGCTGATGCACATCGTCATCGCCATCCTGCTCTTGTTCTCGGTGTTCGGCACCCGCGGCGAGCTGCGCGACGTCGACGGCGCCCGTGTCGTGGCGCTGGAGAAGGGGGGTCCGGCCGAGCTGGCAGGGGTCGAGTCCGACGACATCATCACCGGCATCGATGGCACAGCCGTCGCCGACCCGGAGGAGCTTGGCGAGATCGTCCGGACGAGCCAGCCTGGCGATCCGGTGACGATCACGGTCCGCCGTGACGGCGAGCTGCGCGACATCGAGGCGTCGCTAGGGGCCAACACCGACGAGGACTCGCCGAACTTCGGGCGTGCCATGCTCGGCGTTGGCACCAACGAAGGCGCTGAGTTCGTCGACGTGTCGATCGCAACTGCGGCGACCAAGAGCGTGACCGAGCTGGGCCCGGTGACGTGGCAGTCGGCCAAGGGCGTGTTCACCGTGCTCAACCCCGTCAACATCTACTCCCATGTGGTTGGCGACAACGACGACATCACCACCCGCCCCACGACTCTCGTGGGCGTGACCCAGGTGAGCGGCGTGATCGGCGACTCGCAGGGCCTGGTCGGCGTGATCTACCTGCTCGCCATCCTCAACGTGTTCGTCGGCGTGTTCAACATGTTCCCGTTGCTGCCGCTCGACGGTGGCCATGCCGCGATCGCCACGTACGAACGCCTCCGTTCCCGCAACGGGCGCCGCTACTTCGCCGACATCACCAAGATGATGCCGTTCGCCGTCGCCGTGATGGCCGTGCTGCTGGTGCTGTTCATGTCGGGGCTGTATCTCGACGTCACAGAGCCGCTCGGCTGAGCGCAGCGAGGCCGACCGAGACGTACCCATGATCGAACGTCGTCGCACCCGCCAGATCCACGTCGGCGCCGTCGCCGTCGGCGGCGACGCGCCCATCAGCGTGCAGTCGATGACCATCACGAAGACGGCCGACGTGGAGGGCACGCTGCAACAGATCTACGGCCTTGCGGCAGCCGGCTGCGACATCGTGCGGTGCACGTGCAACGAAGGCGCGGCGGCCGAAGGCCTCGCCGAGATCGTGCCCCGCTCGCCGGTGCCGATCATCGCCGATATCCACCACCAGTACCGCATGGCGTTGGCGGCGCTCGAGGCCGGCGTCCAGGGGCTGCGCCTCAACCCTGGCAACATCCGCAAGCCCGAACACATCAAGGCGGTTGCCGCCGAAGCCCGCGACCGCAACGTGCCGATCCGCATCGGCGTCAACGGCGGCTCGCTCGACCCGGCACTGTACGAGCGCCACGGCGGACTCACCGCCGAGGCGATGGTCGAGTCGGCCCGCCAGGAGCTGGCCTACTTCGCCGAGGTCGACTTCGACCTGGTGAAGATCTCGGTCAAGGCGTCCA
Source organism: Acidimicrobiia bacterium (assembly GCA_013821025.1). Lineage (GTDB taxonomy): Bacteria > Actinomycetota > Acidimicrobiia > Acidimicrobiales > Ilumatobacteraceae > JACDHN01. Next base: position 2,017 of record JACDHN010000326.1, read on the forward strand.
ACGTGCCCCTGATGGTGGAGGCGTACCGTCAGCTCGCAGAGGTGACCGATGTGCCGCTGCACCTCGGCGTCACCGAGGCCGGACCCCCTCCCGCCGGGCTCGTCAAAGCGACGGCCGGCATCTCCACGTTGCTGCTCGAGGGCATCGGCGACACGATCCGCTACTCGCTGACGGCTGATCCGATCGAGGAGGCCCGCGCCGGACGTCAACTGCTCGAGGCGCTGGGGCTGCGCGAGCGCAAGAACGTCGACCTCATCGCCTGCCCGTCGTGCGGCCGGGCCGAGATCGACGTGATCGACGTGGCGAACCGGGCTCTGGAGGCTTTCGGCGAGCGGAAGCTACCGCTGCAGGTGGCCGTCATGGGATGTGTCGTCAATGGTCCCGGAGAGGCTCGCGAGGCCGACCTGGGCATCGCCGCCGGCAACAAGCGTGGTCATCTGTTCGTGAAGGGCCGCAACGTCGCTGTCGTGCCCGAGGACGAGATGGTCGATGCGCTCGTGGAGTGGGCCGAGTTCATCAACGAGCACGGCGTGGACGCCGCCATCGCCCGCGCCGACACGACGAGAGCCGAGCGCGAGGCTGCCCGCGACCGATCGGCGCTGCTGCAGTCCCAGGGCACCGACGTGAACCACGCCGACGAGAAGATCGTCGAGATCCGCAAGACCGTCCACTGACCCCCCACCCCGCCCGCCACAATCTGGGCGCGATCTCTTCCATCCCACGTTCTGGGTGCTGATCGTGGCAGCCCCCGCAAGGATTGACTCCCAGAACGCTGCGGGCCTGTCGTCAGTGGGCGCTGGCGACGTAGCAGGTCGACCCGGAGGGAAGCTCGGCGTGCTCGCCGGCCGGGATGAAACCGCCGGCTCCTCTGGCGAAGAGCTCGTCGCCGCCCGCCGTGCACACTGCGATCGCCCCCGCCGCTGGCGCCGGGCCGAAGCGCTGCGGTCCGTCCGACTCGATGCGCCACAGCACGAACGGCGCACCGGCCGGCGCATAGCGGAACACGCCTGGACGGTCCTCGACGCCGCGCACCACAGGGTCGACCAACGGTGTCGGGTCGAACACGGTGAGCAGCTCGTCGACGTCGACCGGCTTGACGGTCAGCCCGCCGCGCACGACGTTGTCGCTGGCGGCCATGAGCTCCATTCCCACCCCGTTGAGGTAGGCATGCAAGTTGCCGGGCCCCAGGTAGATCGCCTCTCCTGGATCCAGGCGCACCCGGTTCAGCAGCAATGTGACAACGACGCTCGGGTCGTTCGGATACCGCCCGGCAAGGTCGTCCACCAGACGTGCCGCATCGTGCGAAGAGCCTGCGCAGGCGGCCAACGTCGTGTCGGGATCGAAACGACGTCGGTAGAGTTCGGCCACCAACCGCGCCACGCCGTCACGTCCCAACTGTCGGGCGAGGTCGTCGGCGCCGATCTCATCAAGCACGATTGCCGTGGCGTCGGGCGGGCGCACGCCACACAGGGCGTCGAAGGGGGTGAGCGCACAGAGCAGCTCAGGCT
>JACDHN010000327.1 GCA_013821025.1 Acidimicrobiia bacterium
GCCCATGTGCGACAATCCGTCAGGGTTCTCTCGGGCGGGGGTGAGCGAAAAACATGGGTTGGCACCGTTTCTCCGGTTCCTTGGTGGGCGCGTCGATGACTCTGGCGTCGCTCGCCTGTTCCGGCGACGATCCCAGCACGTCGTCGTCTTCTGCGCTGGGGGATGCTGCCATCACCGTCGGTTCGTTCGACTTCGCCGAGAGCGTCGTGCTTGCAGAGGTGTACAGCCAGGCGCTCGAGGCTGCTGGCTACGACGTGGTCCGGGCGTTCGCCCTCGGTCCTCGCGAGTTCGTCGGACCGGCATTGCGCAATGGTCTGATCGAGCTGGTGCCGGAGTACGCCGGGACGGCGGTCGACTTCGTGACCCTCGGTGCCGCAGAGATGTCGGACGAGGCCGAGACCACGCACGACCAACTGGTCAGCGCCCTGGAAGGCGCTGAGGTCACGGTGCTCGACGCCGCGCCGGCAGAGAACACCAACGCCTTCGTCGTCACCAACGCCACGTCGACCGAGCACGAGCTCGACGAGCTGAGCGACCTCGCTGCGCTCGCCGGTGAGCTCACGTTCGGTGGACCGCCCGAGTGTGTGTCCCGCCGACTTTGTCTCGTCGGTTTGAACGACGTGTATGACGTGCGCTTCGGGGAGCGGCTCACGCTCGATGCCGGAGGTGCGCTGACACGCCAAGCGCTGCGCTCGGGGCACGTGGACGTGGCGTTGATGTTCTCCACGGACCCGGCGATCGGCACCGACGGCCTCGTCGAACTGGTCGACGACCGCGGTTGGCAACCGGCGGAGAACGTGACGCCCCTGTTGCGCACCGAGGTGGTTGACAGATGGGGTGAGGAGGTCACGGATGTGATCGACGAGGTGTCGAGTCATCTCACGAGTGAGGCCGTTCGCCGGCTGAGCGCCGACGCCGATGGAGCCCTGGGCGGTCCGGCGGTGGCCGCCGCCGCCGACGACTGGTTGAGATCGGAGGGTCTGGTGTGACCGCCAGCTCTCGCTCGAACGTGCCTCGTTTCGATCCAAGACCTGCCGGCGGCCTGGAGAGCTTCATTCCTGCCGCGGCCGCTTCTGCGCGGCGCCGGAGGCCTTCGGGGGCGGCGCCGCCGTTGCCGAGGAGCCTCGGTTCCACCGGCAAGGCCTGGCTGGTGCTGGTGGCGCTGCTCGTCATCTGGGTGATCGTCACGTTGTCGTCGGCATCGGCACGCCGACTCACCGACCGCTTCGACGCGGCGATCCTCCGAGGGATCGCCGGCGTCCGAGTGGGTTGGCTGACAGAGCTGTTCAGGGGTCTCGACCGCATCGCCACTGGGTGGATCATGTTTGCGATCGGGGCGGGGCTGATCGTGGCGATGATCGGCTTCCGCCGCTGGCGTCACCTGTTCACGTACCTCGCCAGCGTCTTCGCGTTGGAACTAGCTGGCTTGTTCCTGGTGTCCGAGTTCTCACGGCCGCGCCCGTATGACGTCACCGTCATCGGCCGCTGGCGCGGTTTTGCCCTCCCGTCGGCAACGGCGATCGTGGTCTCGTTCACGGTCATCGGTGTGATCTACACGATGGTGGTGCCGGGGCGCGCCAGAACGACCGCCAAGGTGGTGGGCGCCGCCATCATCGCCATGTTCGTCAGCGCCCGCCTGTATCTCGGTGTCGACCATCCTTTCGACGTGATGGTGGGAGTCGCCCTCGGCGTGGCGATCCCGCTGAACGCCTTCCGGTACTTCGTACCCAACGAGAACTTCCCGATCACCTACCGGCGCGGCAAGACGGCCCATCTGGACGTCGCAGGACGCCGCGGCGAGGCACTGCGGCGAGCAATTGTCGATCAGGTGGGTGTGAAGGTGCTCCATGTGGAGCACGTCGGCCTTGCCGAGTCGGGAGGGTCGACGCCGATGCGGTTGTTGGTGGCCGGTCGACCAGACGGCTGGGTGTTCGGGAAGTTGTATGCGATGAACCACGTCCGCGCCGATCGCTGGTACAAGATGGGCAGGACGCTGCTGTACGGGCGGCTCGAGGACGAGGCACCGTTCCAATCGGTGCTGCGGCTCGCCCAGCACGAGGACTACGCGCTGCGACTGCTGCGCGATGTTGGGATCCGATCGCCTGCGCCGCTCGGCGTGCTGGAGCTGACGCCGGAGCGCGAGTACCTCTTGCTCACCGAGTTCTACCCCGACGCCACCGAGATCGGCGACGCCGAGGTCGACGATCAGCTGATCGACGAGGGACTCACGATCATCCGTCAGTTGTGGGACTCGGGCCTCGCCCACCGCGACATCAAGCCGGCGAACCTGTTGGTCGCCAAGGACGGGCATCTGCGGCTGATCGACGCCGCCTTCGTGCAGATCCGGCCGACGCCCTGGCGGCAGGCGGTCGATCTGGCCAACATGATGTTGGTACTCGCCGTGCGAACCGACGCCGAGCGTGTCTATCTGCGAGCGCTCGCGTTCTTCACTCCTGACGACATCGCCGAAGCCTTCGCTGCCGTCAGCGGCATCGCCAGCCCGACTCAGCTTCGTGCGACGATGAAGCGTGACGGCCGCGACCTCCGTGCGCAGTTCCGCGCCTTGGCGCCAGCGCGGCGGCCGATCTCGATGCAGCAGTGGAGTGCACGCAGGATCTTGCTGGCGCTCGCCGTTCTCGCCACCGGAGCGCTAGCGCTCAACAGCGTCTACGGGATGTTCACCCCCGCCGAGCTACCGGTGGAGAGCGATCCCACATGCGGCACAGAAGACGTGATGATCCTGATGGCTCAAGCGGTGCCTACCGCGACGCAGGTGCCCTGCCTGGCGTCGCTGCCGGCGGGCTGGGACGTGGGCGGGGTCGAGATCCGTCGAGGTCGTGGGTGGTTCTCGCTCGACTCCGACCGAGCCGGTCACGACGCCGTCGAGGTGACGTTGCTGCGACCACAGGACTGTTCGGTGGCCGAAGCCACCGAGGTGCCGAGCGACGAGCTGGGCATGCAGCGTTACGAGCAGCCCGGGAGTCTGCCGCCAGAGCTGGAGTCCACGCGTTCCTACGTGTTCACGGGCGGGTGTGTGACGTACCAGTTCTCGTTCGACGGCGGCGCGAACGCCTCTCTCACGCTCGATGCAGACGCGGCCGTTGGGTTCCAGTCCAGAGCTGCTCTCGTCCGAGAGGTCGAGCAGGACTCGGGGTTGCGGCTCTGCGGGGCAGGTCAGGCGATCTGTCCAGGAGGATCTGGATGACGTCGCCGCCCGTCGAGGGGACGGCGGTGGCGGAGTCGTCCTCGATCGATCGCGACATGTCTGGCACCGATCACCGCCCGCCAGGTGAGCGCTACTTTCGCCATCCCGGCGACGTCGTTCGTACGGCGCTGTGGGGCGCAGCAACGCTGGCGCTGATCGCCTTCGACGAACTTGCGACCGAGACCAACGCTGCGCTGGCGACCGACCTCGGTCGGGTTGCCACAGCGATACACCGCACCGCCCGAGAACTGCTGCTTGGGTTGACGCAAGTGATGTCGGTGACCACCCCGGTGGCGGTGCTCGCAGCGCTGGCA
>JACDHN010000328.1 GCA_013821025.1 Acidimicrobiia bacterium
CAGGTTGCGGTCGGGGAGCACTGCATCGGCGTCGGCCATGGGTTCAGGGTAATGGCGGCCCGCGAGGCGCAGGCGGCAGAATGGCACCGTGAGCATCAGCGACGATCAGTCGGGCGAACCTCTCGAGCCCACCTCCGATGTCGAAGAGGATTGGGATCCCGGCGACGAGAGTGTCGTCAAGGTGCACTACGACCTGTCGGCGTGGCGCCTCGATCAACGAGCCGAAGCCACGGAGGCGTTCGCAGAAGCCGAGATCCCCCATCACTGGGACGGCGATGAGATCGTGATCCCCGAGACGTCCGAGAAGTCGGCCGACGCCGTGTTCGAGGCGCTCGAGGCCGAGATCGGACCGTTCGCGATCGCCCTCGGCGAGGACGATGAGTCCATCGAGTTCGGCCTCGACGAGTGGCCAGAGCGCGACCGGGAGTCGCTGCGCCGGGCCGTCACCGACGCCGAGATCGCTCACCGATGGGCGGGTACAACGCTCGTCGTCGCCCGCGACGCCGAAGGCGAGGTCGATGCGCTGCTCGACGCCATCGAGGCCGGTGAGCTCGTCCACCTCGGCGACGGCGACGGTCCGCCCGAGGGCACACTCGGTGACCTGTTCAGCGTTGCCGACCGGCTGGCGCGCGAGCCGCTCGATGACGAGGCCCACGCCGACCTGGAGACTCTCGCGGAGGTGCTCGACGCCGATCAGCCGCCGTACGGAGTCAGTACCCGTATCTGGGCAACGGCCGTGGACGCTGCCGACCGGCTCACCGATCAGGTCGGCAACGACGACCCCGAACCATCCGAGGTGATCGGAGTCGCCCAGGAACTGCGCACCATCGTCCGTCCGTACGTCTGACGGGCGGCGGGTTCGAGCGGCCTGGATACGCTGCCCGGATGCTGCTGGCCGAGCTCGAGGTGTGGCACACGCGCCCCTCGACGCCGACCCGGCGCCTGGCCCTCGGCAACCTCGTGGTGCCGGTCGATCCGCCTCCCGGGTTCGGCGGGCTGCTGCTCGGCGCCGTCGTCGCCAACAACGTGCGAGAGGTCAACGAGGAGCTGATCCCCGACGTTCATCGGCTGGTCGACCAGGTGGAGCGCGGCCAGCGGGTGGTGCAGCCCCGCCTTCGCCACCGATTCCAGGTCGACCGTCACGGCCTGGCCCGATCGCTGCACCGGCTCGTTGGGCGAGGCGAGGAGGTGGCGTTGGAGTCCGACACCAACGGCACGCGGTTGGCTCAGGTGCTGGGCGCCGTGTACGCAGTGGAGCGGCTCAACGACTCGAGCAGGCACGTCGTCGCCCCCGTGCTGCGCAAGGCGCTCCGCTGGCGGGGACCGATGGGATCGCTGCTCATCTCGCACCTGGCCGGGACGAACAACGTTTCGCTCTCGTCGCTGGCCGACCCGCGGGCGTGGGCGCTTGACATCCTCGGGTTCCCACCTGGCACCACTCGTCCCACGAAGCGCCAGATCACGACGCAGTTCCGCACCAGGATGCGCGGCGTGCACCCGGACCACGGCGGCGACACATCGACGGCCAGCGTCCGCATGGTCGACCTCGCCGAGGCCCGCAGAATCCTCGCCATGGACTCCAGCCGTTCATGATGCGGCCGCCGAAGCGCCTGGAGGCGCCGGCGTGCCGAGCCGGGTCTTCACGTCTGAACGACGCGACCCCGTGGCGTTCATGATGACTGAGGCGCCGGGGACGATGCTGCTGTACCACGGTGCTGGATCGGACCGGGATCACACCAGCTTGCTTGCCATCGAGCGGGCCGTGACGCCTTGGGCTTGCGTGCGGGCCAACTTCCCGTACCGCGAGCAGGGGCGCAAGTCGCCCGACCGGGTGCCGAAGCTGATGGCCGCCGTTCGCCTGACGCTGGAGGAGATGGAGGCCCCGGTGGTGATGGGTGGCCGATCGATGGGCGGCAGGATCTGCTCGATGGTGGCTGCCGGCGCCGACAGCGATTCCCCGCCGTCCGTCGTGGCCGGGCTGGTGCTGATCTCCTACCCGCTGCACCCGCCGGGCAAGCCCGAGACGCTGCGCGTCGAGCACCTGGCCGACATCGCCGTGCCGTGTCTGTTCATCCAAGGATCGCGTGACAGCTTCGGGACGCCCGAGGAGCTGAGCGTGTGGACGTCGAGCATTCCAGGAGATGTCAGGACCGTCGTGATCGACGGGGGACGCCACGACCTGCGGGGCGCCGACGAGCGCATCGCCGACGTGACCCGCGACTGGCTGGCGGATCTGGTCCGCTCCCGTCGCTGAGCGGTGAGCGGTGGCGTGCTACGAGGGGGGATCGTTCGGCGGTGGGATCAACCCGTGGCTGGAAAGACTTGGCAAGCTGCGCAACGTGGTGCGTCAGGAGCTGGTGGCCCGTCAGCTCGCCCGCCATCTGCCCCCATCGCCGGCCACGGTGCTCGATGTGGGGGCAGGCCAGGGTACGCAAGCTGTACGCCTCGCCCAGCGCGGCGATCGCGTGGTGGCGATCGAGCCAGATCGTGAGATGCGGGCGGCGTTCCGTGAGACGCTCAGTGGGCTCTCTGCCGAGACAATGGCGAGGGTGTCGCTGGTCGATGGAGCGCTCGGCGAGCTCGCCGATGCCACCCGAGGCGACACGTTCGACGTCGTGTGCTGTCAGGGCGTGTTGATGTACCTGGATGACCCGGCGCCCGCCATCGCCGAACTGGTTGCCACCGTGGCGCCGGGCGGACTGTTGTCACTCGTCGCCCGCAACGCCGACGGAATGGCGCTGCGGCCCGGACTGCGTGGTGACTGGCAAGGCGTGCAGCGGATGCTCGATGCTGCGCAACACGACCGGCGATACCCGAACGAGATCGGTGTCGAAGCCCGTGCCGACCGGGTGGATGAGATCGCCTCGCTCGTGCGGTCACACGGCCTCGAAGTCGAGGCGTGGTACGGAGTGCGGGTGCTGACCGATGGCGTCGACGCGGAGACTCCCGTCCCCAACGACCCGGCAGAGCTGGCGGCGCTGCTCGACGCCGAGGACCGCGTCGGCCGCACCGACCCGTACCGCCGCGTCGGAACGCTGTTCCACCTCATCGCCCGGCGATCCGGTCGAGTGGGTTGAGCTCCTCCAGGCTGCGGTGGGCGGTCTCGGGCAGTGACGTCACGACGATGGCGACGACACCGATCTGAGCGAGAGCCAACAACCCCATCACCCGCCCGTACGACCACCCTGCGTCGAGCAGCCCTCCGGCCGCCAGCAGCCCGGCGATGCCGCCGACCAGCGCCAGCACCGTCAGCAGTCCTGCCGCACGCCCGCGATTGCCGGTGGGGAAGACCTCCGAGCGATAAACCGAGATCGCCGGATACGCCAGAGAGCCGATCACGGCTCCTGTCGTCATGAAGCCCCACATCACGGGCCCGCCCACCGCGTACGAGGCCGCCACGAACACCGTGCCAAGCGGTAGCGCGGTGGCGATCAGGCGGCGTCGACCGCGGGCGTCGGCGATGCGTCCGCCGATCACGAGCCCGAGCGCCGCCGGCGTGGCGGTGGCGAGCGTGAAGG
>JACDHN010000329.1 GCA_013821025.1 Acidimicrobiia bacterium
TGTGGCTCCGATGGTGCCCGACTCGCCGATGCCCTTTGCGCCGAGCGGGTTGATGGGGGTCGGCGTCTCCAGGTGCACGAGCTCGAACGAAGGCAGCTCAGCCGCCGAGACGATGGCGTAGTCCGCAAGGTTCGAGGTCACCGGGTTGCCGTCCTCATCGAAGCGGACCTCCTCGTACAGCGCCTGGGCTGCCCCCTGGGCGATGCCGCCGTGCTCCTGGCCCTCGACGAGCAGCGGGTTGATCATCGTGCCAGCGTCGTCGCATGCCACATGGCGCACCAGGCGGGTCTTGCCGGTCTCGGTGTCCACGTGGACGACGGCGACATGGGCGCCGAAGGGGAACGAGGCCGCGCTCGACGTGGTCGATGCCTGCATCAGTTCGGTCCCGTCGGTCGTTGCTGCTGACGCAAGCTCGGCCCAGGAGGCCGAAACAGCGGGCGTGCCGACGACGTGGAACGCGCCGCGCTCCGTGTCGAGCACCACGTCCTCCTCGGACGCTTCGAAACGGCGGGCTGCGAGCGAGCGGGCGACGTCGACGAGGTCGACGGCCGTTCGGTCGACGGCGGTGCCACCGTGCTGCAGTGATCGAGAGCCCATCGTGCCACCGCCTGCGGCGACGACGTCGGTGTCGCCCCACCTGAGGGTGATCTTGTCCATCGGGATCCCGGTGCGATCGCTCACCAGCATGGAGAACGCCGTGTCGTGGCCCTGCCCGTGCGGTGAGATCCCGGTGTACACCGTCGCCCCTCCGTCACCGTCGATCACGATCCTTGCGGTTTCGGTGGAGTCGATCCCGCCGGTGATTTCCACGTAGGCGCTGACACCGATGCCGATCTGCAGGCGGTCGCCCGACCGGCGTCGCTCGGCCTGCTCGGCGCGCAGGCCGTCGTAGCCGGCGGCGCCCAGCGCAGCATCGAGGGCACCGACGTAGTTGCCGCAGTCGTAGGTCTGGTCGACTGCCGTCGTGTATGGCGCATCGAACGGGTCGATGAGATTTTTCCGACGCAGCTCGGCGACGTCGAGCCCAGCCTCGAGGGCGAACAGGTCCATCGCCCGCTCGATGGCGGCCGTCGCCTCAGGTCGGCCGGCGCCGCGGTAGGCGACGACCGGGGTTGTGTTGGTGACGACCGAGATCGACCGGACCTCGATGTTCGGGATCTTGTACACGCCCGACGCCATGGGCAGTGTCATGTACGGCGCCAGCACGGCTCCGACGAGCGGGAATGCCCCACAGTCCTGGATCACGTCGAGCCGGTAATGGGTGACGGTCCCCTCGCGGCTGCCGCCGATCGTGACGTACTGCACCTGGGCCCGGCCGTGGCCGAGGGTCATCATCGACTCGCTGCGCGTCTCCAACCACCGCACCGGCTGGTCGAGGTGGCGAGACAGGTGGGCGACGACGTACTCCTCGGAGTAGGGGCTGATCTTGGCCCCGAACCCGCCGCCCACGTCAGGCGTGATGACGCGCACGGCGTCGGGCTCGACGTCGAACATCTTGGCGAACGCGTCGCGGGCACCGTGGGCGTGCTGGGACGACATCCACACGACGAGCCGCCCGTCGGACCACGTGGCAGCGACGCCTCGCACCTCGAGCGGGCATGGCGCCACGCGCTGGTTCACGATCCGCTGCGACACGACGATCTCGCACTCGGCGAAGTACTCGTCGCCCGTGAGGTCGCGACGTCCGATGGCCGTGGAGTTGAACGCCACGTTGGAGCCGTTCGACTCGTACAGCAGCGTGGACGACTCTCGCGCCTCGTCGGGATCGACGACGATCGGGAGCGGATCGATCTCGGCGTACACGGCATCGGCGGCGTCGGCGGCCTGGCTGGGAGTTTGGGCGACCACGACGGCGATCGGCTCGCCGACGAAGCGGACACGGTCAGTTGCCAGCAGCGTGGTCGACATGTTGCGGTTGTAGTCGGCCGGCATCGCCTCGAGGTGCAGGTCGGCTGCTGTGAAGACGCCGATCACACCCGGCATCGGTCGAGCGTCGTCGGTCTCGATGCTGCGCACCGTGCCATGGGCGATCGGGGAGCGAACGAAGACCGCGTAGCCGGCACCTTCCAGCAGCGCCTCCTCGCGGAGATCATCGACGTAGACGCCGCCGCTCGTCAGGAACTTGGGGTCTTCCTTGCGGACGACCCGGGTGCCGAGGATGCTGCCAACCACGCTGGCAGATTACGTGAGCCGTGACGCTCGGGGACGCTCAATCGCCGGTGGTGCGGATCTTGATGATCTGCGTCACCGGAGAGTAAGGCCATCCCTTCGGCAACCGCCTCGGCAGCGTCAAGTCGTCGATCACCGTGGAGCGCTGCTCGCCCGGTTCGAGATAGCCGATCTCGTCGCGTGCGGCCTCCCTGGCGCCGGCGTCCGTTTGCAGCCGGTCGACCTCGGATTGGAGGTCGGCGTTGACCGACTCCAACTCGTCGAGCTGGGTCTGACGGTCTTGCAGCTCGTTGTGCTGGTCGAGCCATGTGCGGATCGGCAGCACGTACAGCGTGACGGCGATGGCCAGGGCGATCGTGGCAGCGGCCAGCCCGAGAGCGAGACGTGACGTCAGCCGCTGGGTGATGGAGTGCTCACGGGCGATGGGGCGTGTGAGGTCACCGAGGCGCGATCGCCCGGCGTCGGACGCCCGCCGCTGGGGTCGACGAATGCTTGTACGACCGTCGTTCACGTCGTCATTGTGCCATTTCTGTTCCCGGAAGTCAGGGCATATCTCAGGGAATTCCGCGGCCCACCTTCATTGGTCGGAGATTGGTCCGGGAATTTGCACGAATTGGGGGGAACCGAGGCGCTACGTTCGGGACGATGCGCGTCGTCACCATCAACGTCCCCGACATCGGGGAGGTGCGGGCTTACGCCGCCGCCGACGTGGCTCGTAAGTTCGGTGTCACGACAAAGACCGTCGTGGCCTGGACGGGCGCCGATCGAATCCGTGGTCCGCGGCTCCTCGGCTGGGCGCCCCATACCGTGGTGCCGGATGACCGCCGCTGGCTCGTCGCCGCCGACGACGTGGATCGGCAGCTGGCCACCGATGGCGACGATGCGAGATCGCCCGCGGAGGCCGAGCGTCGTCGGTTGACCGACGAGCGCCAGATGCTCGACCTGGAGCGCGCCGTGTTCCTGGGCGAGCGCACCGAACAGCTCGAACAGGACAACGCCCGCCTCCGCGATGAGGTGACCCGCCTGCGATCACACATCGCCACCCTCGGCCAAACCATCCACGACCTCACCGTCGCCCCCTAACACATCCAAGAACCCGTACCCGAGCCCATTCGACGCCCAGACCAGCATCACGGGCGCGACCCGCGCGCGTGACCGCTTTGGCCCCCGGATGTGAACGACGCATGGTCAGGCGACGAGGGAAGCGCCAGCGACGAGCCAGAGTCGAGCGAGGCGCAGCCGAGCGAGACCAGCGTTGCGGCGTGCAGCTTCGGCCCCCGGGATGTGAACGACGGGCCGTCGGCTGGCGAGGGAAGCGCCAGCGACGAGCCAGAGT
>JACDHN010000081.1 GCA_013821025.1 Acidimicrobiia bacterium
GACTACGCCCACCACCTCTCCCGCCGAGCCAGGGGGCTGCCGCTGTGGTTCAGCCTGGCCACGCACGGATCGAACGCCTACACCGAGGCCATCGAGACCACGTTGCGCGTGACGCGCGAGGGGGCTCTCCTCATCGAGGCCGCCCCGCACACCGAGTTGCTGCTCGAGCCGGAGCTGTCCGTGCTGCTTTTCCGCCGCGTCGGATGGGAACCGGCCGACTATGCAGCGTGGAGCGACGCGCTGCTCGCCGAGCAGGTGGCGTTCGTGACGCCGACGAGCTGGCACGGCGAGACGGTGCTGCGGCTGTGCGTCGTGAACCCGCTCACCACGGCAGATGACATCGCCCTGTTGATCGAGCGCCTGGCGTGAGCGACAGCAGCGGGGAGGAGCACGCGCGCGCGGATCTCGTGGTGGCTGGGGCTCGATGCCTGACCGTGCTCGACGCTGCGCGCACCGAGATCGACGACGGCTGGGTAGCGGTGCGCGACGGGTTGGTGGTCGGCACCGGGTCCGGTGCGCCGCCCGAGGCGGCCGAGACCCTGGATGCCGGCGAGTGCCTGGTGACACCCGGCTTCGTCAACGCCCACCACCACCTGTTCCAGAACCTCACCAGAGCGTTCCCGCCGATGACCGACAAACCGCTGTTCGGCTGGCTGCAGTCGCTCTATCCGTTGTGGAGTGCGCTCGACGAGGAAGCGGTGTATGTGTCGGCATGGGTCGGGCTGGCCGAGCTGGCGTTGTCGGGCTGCACGACGTCGACCGACCACCTGTACCTGCACCCGCGTCGAGGGGGCGACCTGCTCGGCGCAGAGGTGGCCGCTGCCGCCGACCTCGGGGTGCGGTTCCATCCCACGCGTGGGTCCATGTCGCTGTCCGAGAAGGACGGTGGGTTGCCGCCCGACGACGTCGTAGCCGACGACGACGACGTTCTCGTCGCCTGCGAACAGGCGGTGGCCGCCCACCACGACCCCGAGTACGGAGCGATGACGCGGATCGCCATCGCTCCGTGTTCGCCGTTCACGGTCACCGAGGAGCTGATGGTGCGTTCGGCCGAGCTGGCAGAGCTGCTCGACGTGCGCCTGCACACCCATTTCGCCGAGAACGTTGAAGACGATGAGTTCTCGATCAAAAGGTTCGGATGCCGTCCGACCGACTACTTGGAGCGCACGGGCTGGCTGACCGATCGGGCGTGGCTGGCCCACTGCGTGATGCCTGACGCCGACGAGGTACGGCGGCTCGGGACCACCGGCGTGAGCGTCGCCCACTGCCCATCCAGCAACCTGATCCTCTCGTCGGGCATCGCTCCCGTTGTCGATCTGCTGGCCGCAGGAGTACCCGTCGGGCTCGGCGTCGACGGCTCGTCGTCGGCCGATGCCGGGTCGTTGTGGCTCGAGGCCCGCCAATCCATGCTGCTGGCCAAGTTGCGCAACGGCGCTGCCTCGGCCACGGCGAGGATGGCGCTCGAGCTGGCCACGCTCGGCGGCGCCGCCTGCCTCGGCCGCACTGGCGAGCTGGGAACGTTGGCGCCCGGCGCCGTCGGCGACATCGCCGTGTGGCCGCTCGTGGGACCCGCCTTCGCAGGAGCCATCGCCGATCCCGTCGAGGGCTTTCTGCGCTGTGGACCGGTCATGGCGCGCCACACGATCGTGCGTGGACGGGTGATCGTCCGCGACGGCGCGCTCACGGCAGAAGGCACGGCATCGATGCTTGATCGCCACCGCGCCGCCAGTGCCCGCATCCAATCTGGCGACGGGTGACCGGTCGGCAAGGCGGCATCGCCAGTGGCGCGGCGATGCTGATGGTGCTCGTCCTCGTCTTCGTTGCGGTGGCGTCAGCGTGCACGGCGAGCAGGTCTGCCGATGAGCCAGGGCAGGTGGTGTTGCCCGAGGTCGAGTTTCCGGCGTCCGTGGAATCGGTGGTGATGATCGGCGACTCGCTCACGGAAGGGGCACAGCCCGAATTGGAGTCTGCGCTCGCCGCCGCCGGTTTCGAGGTGGCGCGGATCGACGGCCAGTCGAGCCGCCGCATCGTCGTGGACCAGGACGGCGGCCCGTCGAGCGGCGTTGCCGCCATCGAGCAGGCGCTGGCTGACGGCTTGGCGCCCGATGCCTGGGTGATCGCGCTCGGCACGAACGACGTCACCCATAACGAGAGCATCGACGACTTCGTGGTCATCATCGAAGAGCTGCTCGACGCCATCCCCGACGACGCCATGGTGGTGTGGGTCGACGTCTACCTACGCGACTTCCCCGGTCAGACAGACGTGTTCAACACCACAGTGCGGCGGGTCGTGGCGGACCGCTCCGACAGCGTCGTGTTCGATTGGTCGGCGCTGGCCGCTGAGCCGGCGCTCGTCGGCGACGATGGGATCCATCTCACCGAGGCCGGCAACGTCGCCTTCGCTACCGCCGTCACCGAAGCGCTGTCGCTCCGCCAGGGATGACGCGACCTACTGCTGCACCGCTGACCGGCATTGTACCGGGTCAGCGGCCCCAGCGGCTCTGGCCGAAGCGGTAGCCGACGGAGCGCACCGTGTGGATCAGCCCGGCATGCTCTTCGCCGAACTTGGCTCGTAGCCGGCGGATGTGCACGTCGACCGTGCGCGCTCCGCCGTAGTACTCGTAGCCCCACACACGGCTCAGCAGCATCTCCCTCGTGAACACCTTGCCGGGATTCTGGGCCAGGAACTTGAGCAACTCGTACTCCATGTACGTGAGGTCGAGCGGGCGACCGCCGATCGTCGCCTGGTACGTCTCGACGTTGAGCGACAGGTCGTCGTACTGGATCGTCGGCGGCTGCGAACCGCCGCCGACCTGCCACAGCAGGTGGCGCAGCCGGGCCTCGAGCTCAGCAGGATGGAACGGGCTGATGCAGAAGTCGTCGAACAGCTCGTCGCGCAGGTCGAGGTCGTCGAGCTGACCGCCGCCCACCAGCATCAGAACGGGCAGGTCCGTTGCCCGCTCACGCCGCAGCGAGCGCACGAACGCCCAGGCCCGCTCGGAGTCCCCGGTGCAGTCGACCACCGCTCCCGCCCACCCGCCGTCCGTGTCGGTCTCGGCAAGATCGTGTTCGGTGGCGACGGACTTCCAGCGGTAGCCGCCAAGATCGAGCGTGCGGGCAACGTCGGGACTCACCAGATCGGCGAACAACGCCAGCCATCCGTTCCTCGTCGGGCTGGCGTTCCACGAGCTCATGGTGGGATCACAGCGCTCGCAGGTAGCGGTCGCGCTCGAACGCCGACACGTGGGTCTGGTACTGCCGCCACTCCTGGCGCTTGTTGCGCAGGAACCACTCGAAGATGTGCTCGCCGAGCGTGCTCAGCACCAGCTCCGAGCGCTCCATCGCCGCCAGCGCGTCGTTGAGCGACTGCGGGAGTTGCCCGACGCCGAGCTTGGTGAGCACGTCGCCGTCGATCTCGAACAGGTTGGCGTCAGCCTCCTGAGGCAGCTCGTAGCGCTCGGAGATACCGCGCAGCCCAGCCGCCAGCATCAAGCTGAACGCCAGGTACGGGTTGCACGCCGGATCGGGTGAGCGGTACTCGAGGCGGGTGGCCAACGGGTTGCCGCGCTTGGCGAACGGCACCCGGATGAGCCCGCTGCGATTGTTGCGCGCCCACGAGATGTGCACGGGGGCCTCGAAGCCGGGCACGAGGCGCTTGTAGCTGTTGACGGTCTGGTTGGTGACGGCCGTGATCTCGGCGGCGTGGCGCAGCAGGCCGGCCATGAACGACTTCGCCGTGGGCGACAGGTTGTGGGCGTCGTCGGCATCGTAGAAGGCGTTCGTGTCGCCGCGGAACAGCGACAGGTGCGTGTGCATCCCAGAGCCCTGTACGCGCTCGAGCGGTTTGGGCATGAACGTGGCGTGCACGCCGGCCAGCGCTGCGATCTCCTTCACGACGAGGCGGAACGTCATCACACTGTCGGCCATGGTCAGCGCGTCGGTGTGGCGCAGGTCGATCTCCTGCTGGCTCGGCGCATCTTCGTGGAACGAGTACTCGACGGGGATCCCGAGCGCCTCGAGCGTGCGGATCGTGCGCTTGCGCAGGTTTTCTGTGGCGTCGCTCGTGGTGAGATCGAAGAAACCCCCCTCGTCGAGGGGTCGGGGCTCGGAACCGGGCTCTGGCGGGGCGAAGTAGAAGAACTCGATGTCTGGGGCTACGTAGAACGTGTAGCCGTCGTCGTGCGCCATCTGCACCTGGCGCCGCAGCACCTGGCGCGGGTCGCCGTCGAACGGCTGGCCGTCGAGATTGAAGATGTCACAGAACACGCGGGCCTCGGGGGCGTCGCTCTCGCCCCACGGGAGCAGCTCGAACGTGTCGGGATCCGGGATCGCCAGAACGTCGGCTTCCTGCACCCGCGAGAACCCGTTGATCGACGAACCGTCGAACGTCATCCCGTCCTCGAGCGCGTTCTCCAGCTCGGCAGGGCTGATGGCGAAACTCTTGAGGTTCCCGAGCACGTCGGTGAACCACAGCCTGATGAGGCGCACGCCGCGCTCTTCGACGCCGCGCAGCACATAGTCGCGTTGGCGCTCGGGATCGAGCATCTCGCTCACCTCCTCATTGTGCCGCGTCGGTGAACCGACCGAGCCGTTGGCTACTTCGCAGCTGCGGAGCGCTTCTTGGTGGCCCGGGGTTTCGCATCACTCTCAATGTCGGAGCAGACGGTCTCGACCATCAAGCGGGCGACGACGTAAGGGTCCATGTTGGCGTTCGGTCGACGATCCTCCAGGTACCCCTTGCCGTCTTTGTGCACTTGCCACGGGATGCGGATCGAGGCGCCGCGGTCGGACACGCCGTAGAAGAACTTGTTCCACGGCGCCGTCTCGTGATGACCCGTGAGGCGGTCCTCGATGCCGTGGCCGTAGTTCGTCACGTGGGCCTCGACGTTGCGTCCCAATGCCTTGCAGGCGGCCTCGATGTACCGATAACCGCCCTCCAGGCGCATCTCGAGGGTGGAGAAGTTCGTGTGCGCGCCGGCGCCGTTCCAGTCGCCCTTCATCGGCTTGGGGTCGAGCGTCGCCGAGACGTCGTAGTCCTCGGCTGTCCGATAGAGCAGCCATCGGGAGACCCACAACTGGTCGGCGACCTCGAGGGTCGGGACAGGCCCCACCTGGTACTCCCACTGGCCGATCATCACCTCGGCGTTGACCCCGCTGATCGACAGGCCTGCGGCCAGGCAGTTGTCGAGGTGGTGGTCGACGATGTCGCGCCCGAAGATCTCGTCGGATCCGACGCCGCAGTAATAGCCGCCCTGGGGAGCAGGGAAGCCACCGACAGGGAACCCGTACGGCCGTCCATCCTTGAAGAACGTGTACTCCTGCTCGATGCCGAAGATCGGCTCGTGCTTGGCGTACTTCTTGGCCGTGCGGGCGCAGGCGTCCCTCGTGTTCGTGGCGTGCGGCTTGCCGTCGACCGTGTACACCTCGCACAGCACCAGCACGTCGTAACCGCCGCGGATCGGGTCGGGGCACGAGAACACCGGCTGGAGCACGCAGTCGCTTTTGTCGCCGGTCGCCTGGTTCGTCGACGAGCCGTCGAAGCCCCAGATCGGCAGCTCGGCGCCGTCGGGCAGGATCTTCGTCTTGGAACGCAGCTTGGCCGTCGGCTCGGTGCCGTCGATCCAGATGTATTCGGCTTTGTAGGCCACGAAACCTCGTTTCTTCGTGCGTGCGGACGTGCGGAAAGGTCGGCAGCATTCTCACGGCAAGTCGTTGCCCAGCTGTTGCATAATTGTGAACGCTGTGTGAAAAGGAGCGGCTTCAACGGCGCCCCGGCAACGGTCAGGTGTTCCAGGAGACGAGGGCAGGATGCTCCTTGTCCCAGCCGAGCACCGACACCGTGGCCGTGTCGAGGCGGAACATGATCCCAGCGGCGGGAGCCAGCCCGAGCCACCGGGTGGCCAGCACTCGCCCGAGATGGCCATGGGCGAACACCAGCGCCCGATCGACGCCCGAGTCCCGGATGGTTGCGACCACCCGGTCGGCTCGGGCGCCGACGTGTTCGTCCGTCTCGCCGCCAGGGCACGGATGGGTCCACACCGTCCAGCCCGGCACCCGCTCGCGGATCTGGGCGGTGGTGAGACCCTCGTAGTCGCCGTAGGCCCACTCCACCAGGTCGTCGTCGAACGTGGCCGCCGCGAAGCCCGCCAACTCGGCAGTGTGAGCGGCCCGCCGCGACGGACTCGTCAGCACCAGCCCGAAGTCGACGTCACCGAGCCGACCGGCCAGGCGCCGACCAGATTTCTCTCCGTCCGGGGTGAGGGTGAGATCGGTGGTGCTGGTGTGGCGACCGCTGCGGCTCCACTCGGTCTCGCCATGGCGCACCAGCCAGAGCTCGGGACGCAGGACCGTCAACGTCGTCATCGCCCCGGTTCAGTGAACCCGGAAGACCTCGTACTCGATGCCGTCGCCGGTCACCCGTCCTCTGGCCACGAACACGGACTCGTTCATCCATGCATAGTGGGGATCGCCGGTCTCGAAGCGCGGCGTGGTGCGGAAGTACTGGTCGCCCCACGCCGTCTCCCTGCCCGGTTCCAGGAGGGCGGCTGTCGAGCGCTCGTTCATCTCCAGCAAACCTATGTACTGCACGTAGATGAAGGCGTCGTCGTCCGTCCTGATCTGGCCGCGCACGTCGATGCGGCCGTAGCCGTCCTTGCCGATCAACATCCAGTCGGCGCCGGCCCCGACGAACTCGCCGTTCACGCGCCTGCCGACGGCGCGTCCGTGATCAACCGATCCGACGACTCGCGTACCGTAGGGGCCGTCTCCGGGAATGATCGCCGGCTGTAGCGAGATGTGCAGTGTCAATTCCCGCTCCAGGTCCACGACCGCAACGTAACCTGGCGGGCGTACCTGAAGTGCGGTCGCAACCGGTCGCACACCGCTGCCGACGCGCTCAGCACTCAGCGCGGCAAAGGGGGATCAGGGACGCCGTAGCCGCCACCACCGGGTGTTTCGACCACCAGCACGTCGTCCGGGAGGACCTCCGCTGAGTCGGTTGCTGCGAGCTCGGTGACACTGCCGTCGGCGCTCACTACGCGAGCCGCCCCGAGACCTCCCGGCGAGCCGCCATCCATCCCGTACGGAGCGATGCGGCGGTGTGTCGACAGGATCGACGCCCTCATCGGCTCGAGGAACCGCAGGCGGCGCACGGCACCATCGCCACCCCGCCACCGCCCAGCGCCGCCAGAATCGCGACGGATCGAGAACGACTCGACGCGCACCGGGTAGCGCGCCTCGAGCACCTCCGGGTCGGTGAGGCGCGAGTTCGTCATGTGGGTCTGGACGCACGAGGTGCCGTCGAACCCGTCGCCTGCGCCAGCGCCGCCGGCAACGGTCTCGTAGTACTGATGACGCTCGTTGCCGAACGTCACATTGTTCATCGTCCCTTGCGCCTCGGCCATGACCCCGAGCGCCCGGTACAGCGCTCCGACGACGCATTGCGAAGTCTCCACGTTGCCCGCCACGACGGCCGCCGGCGGTGAAGGATCGAGCATCGAACGCTTGGGGATCACGATGCTCACCGGCACGAGGCATCCCTCGTTCAGCGGGATGTCGTCGTCGACGAGCGTGCGCAACACGTACAGCACGGCGGCCCGCGTGACGGCAGGAGGAGCGTTGAAGTTGTCCGCCGTCTGAGCGGACGTGCCGGTGAAGTCGATGATCGCAGAGCGGGCACTGCGGTCCACGGTGACTGCGACACGGATGACGGCCCCTGTGTCGAGCTCGTACGTGCACTCGCCGTCGTCGAGGTGGTCGAGCACGCGGCGCACGGCCTCTGTGGCGTTGTCCTGCACGTGGGTCATGTACGCCTGCACGGTGTTGAGGCCGAACTCTTCCACCATCGCCAGCAGCGCTGACACGCCCGCCGCGTTAGCGGCAGCCTGGGCCCGTAGATCGCCGACGTTCTGGTCAGCGTTGCGGGCCGGATGAGGTCCGGTGATGAGTAGTTGGCGCAACTCGGCCTCCCGGAAGACGCCGCTGCGGACCATCAGCACGTTGTCGAGGCGCACTCCCTCCTCGTCGATGGAGCGACTGGCCGACGGCATCGAACCGGGGGTGATTCCGCCGATGTCGGCGTGGTGCCCGCGAGAAGCGACGACGAACCACAGGTCGTCGCCGCCGGGGGCATACACGGGCGTGACGACGGTGACGTCGGGCAGGTGCGTCCCTCCCCGGTACGGATCGTTCAGCACGTACACGTCGCCGGGCTGGATACGGCCCTCGTTGGCGCGCAGCACATGGCGCACGCTCTCGCCCATCGATCCGAGGTGGACTGGAATGTGCGGAGCGTTGGCCACGAGTCCGCCGGTCGGATCGAAGACGGCGCATGAGAAGTCGAGTCGCTCCTTGATGTTCACGGACTGGGCGCTGCCGGCAAGCAGCGTGCCCATCTGTTCGGCGATGGCCATGAATCGGTTGGCGAAGATCTCCAATCGGACGGGATCGACCTCAGTGCCGATGGCGTGCCGTGCCGCCCTCGACGTCACTCGCCGCAGCACCAGATCACCGATGTCGCTCACGCGAGCCTGCCAACCCTCGTCGACGACCGTGGTCGCCGTCTCCTCCACGATCACCGCCGGTCCGTTCACGTGGTCCCCCCGCGCGAGATCGTCACGCTGCACCACGGCCCTGCCCTTCCCCTGCCCGTCGGGGGAGGCGCAGGAGGCGGGGGAGGCGGAGGAGGCGGGAGAGGCGGGGGGGAGGACGGTCGGGAGGACGGTCGGGAGGACGGTCGGGAGGGTTGCCTCCACGCTGACCGCTTCCACGACGAGTGCTCGGTCGGGGGACAAGAACGAGAACATGCGCCGGTAGGACTGCTCGAACGCGTCCTGCATCTGGGCCGGCGATGCTTCAGGCACCTCGAGCGCGGTGTCGGTGCCGTCGTAGCGCACGTGCACTCGGCGCTCGACGGACACATCGCCCGACCCCGGTCCGCGGCGCAGTTCGGCGGTGGCGTCGGCCGCCAGCTCATCGAGGCCGCCGGCGATGGTGTCCGAGACGCCGTCGGTGTCGAGC
>JACDHN010000330.1 GCA_013821025.1 Acidimicrobiia bacterium
CCACCGCCCACGTGATGGCTCAGGCAGTCACTCAGCTGTTCCAGGGCGCCAAGTTCTCGATCGGACCGGCCATCGAGAACGGCTTCTACTACGACTTCGAGCTACCGGGTGGCCGGACGTTCAGCGAGCAGGACCTGGAGACGATCGACGGCCGGATGCGCCAGATCGTGCAGGCCGACCAGCACTTCGAGCGCTCGGAGATGAGCCTCGAAGAAGGACTGCAACTGTTCGCCGATCAGCCCTACAAGGTGGAGATCATCGAGCGGGTACGCCAGCTCGGCGCCACCGATGGTACCAATGGTGCCGAAGACGCTGTCGACGAGGACGCCCACGAGGTGGCAGGCGACGGCGCCATCAGCGTGTACCGGAACACCGACGACTTCGTCGACCTGTGCCGCGGTCCTCATGTGCCGTCCACCGGCAAGCTGGGCCACTTCAAGCTGCAGAAGGTGGCCGGCGCCTATTGGCGCGGCAACGAGAAGGGGCCGATGCTGCAGCGCATCTACGGCACGGCGTGGGAGTCGCGCCAGGCGCTCGAGGATCACCTGCACCAGCTCGTCGAGGCCGACAAACGCGACCATCGCCGGCTGGCCACCGAGCTCGACCTGCTCAGCTTCCCGTCCGAGCTCGGCGGGGGCCTGGCCGTGTGGCATCCGAAGGGTGGGATCATCCGCAAGCTCATGGAGGACTACAGCCGTCAGCGCCACGAGCGTGGCGGGTACGAGTTCGTGTACACACCGCACCTCACCAACGCCCGGCTGTTCGAGACCTCCGGTCACCTGCAGTGGTTCGCCGACGGCATGTACCCGCCGATGGAGATGGACAACGGCTCGTACTACATGAAGCCGATGAACTGCCCGATGCACTGCCTGGTCTTCAAGGGCCGCCAACGCAGCTATCGCGAGCTGCCGTTGCGGTTGTTCGAGCTCGGCACCGTCTACCGCTACGAGCGGGCTGGCACCCTGCACGGGCTGATGCGCATCCGCGGCTTCACCCAGGACGACAGCCACATCTACTGCACCGAGGAGCAGCTGCCAGGGGAGATCGCTTCGTTGCTCGACTTCGTGCTGTCCGTGCTGCGGGCGTTCGGGTTCGAGGACTTCACGGCCAACCTGTCGACGAAGGATCCCGCAAAGTACGTCGGTGACGACGATGTGTGGGACCGTGCAACCGAAGCGCTTCGCGGGGCGCTCGATCGCCACGGGCTGGAGTACGAGGTAAAGGCCGGCGACGCCGCGTTCTACGGGCCGAAGATCGACATCGACGTGCGTGACGCCATCGGACGGACGTGGCAGCTGTCGACCATCCAGGTCGACTTCAACCACCCGGAGCGTTTCGATCTGGAGTACGTCGGCGCCGACAACAACCGCCACCGCCCGATCATGGTGCACCGGGCGCTCTTCGGGTCCGTGGAACGGTTCTTCGGCGTGCTGTTGGAACACTATGCCGGCGCCTTCCCCACGTGGCTGGCACCGGTGCAGGTACGGGTGCTTCCCGTCGCGACGGCCCACGAGGAGTACGCCGAGGTGGTGGCCGAGCGCCTGCAGGCTGGGGGCGCCCGCGTCGACGTCAGTGCCGCCACCGACGGGCTGGGCAAGCGCGTCCGCGCCGCGAAGCTGGAGAAGGTGCCGTACGTGCTCGTCGTAGGCGACGAGGACCTGGCCGACCACACCGTCGGCGTGAACCCACGCGGGGGAGAGGTGGAGCGCGGTGTCGATCTCGACGAGTTCGTGAAGCGCTTCACGGAGGAGGTCGCCAGCGCCGCCGATCGGGCGCTGTCTGCGTGAACTGATGTTAGAGCGCCTGTGGAACGGCTGGCGGGCCGAGTACGTGCAGTCGGTGGGCTCGTCGGACTCCGCCGAGCCCCTCGACGGCGAAGCCGGAACACATCGACGCGTCAGTGTCTTCGCCAAGATCCTCGAGTCCGGCGTTCCTGACGTCGAGACGCACATCGTCCACCGCGGCGACACGGTGTTCGTGATCTGCAACCGGTTCCCGTACGCCGTCGGGCACCTGCTCGTGTTGCCGTATCGCCAGATCGCCGATCTGGAGGAGCTCACGCTCGACGAGGCGGTCGAGCTGTGGGCAACGACCACGCACGCCGTGCGTGTGCTGAAACTCGTGTACTCACCCGGCGGTCTGAACGTAGGGATCAACCTCGGTGAGCCGGCAGGGGGCAGCGTCAGTGGGCACGTGCACGTGCACGTCGTGCCCCGCTGGAGCGGAGACTCCAACTTCATGACGGCGACAGCCGAGACACGCACGCTGCCCGAGGCGCTTGCGGTGACAGCCGAGCGGATCCGGGTGGCCTGGAACGACGTCCCGTAGCCTGGGGCAGGCGATGAGTGACGACGAGGTCCGCGATGAACTGCCCGTAGACCTCGACGCCGCCGGATACGTGGGCGCCTACCAGTTTCCCGACAACAGCCGGCGCCGGGTGCCGGGGATCATCTACCTGACGTTGGCGATCGTGATCCTGGCGGTGTCGTACGTGGCCGACGACGCCGTCGTCGTGAACGACGGCTGGAGGTGGGCATCGTTCGCGCTGGCGGTCATCGGTGTGATCTCGCTGACGTCCGGATGGCGAATGGTCGTCGACGAGAGGGGCGCGCTCGTCGCCGCCCAGCAGTCCGTGGGATTCCCCGTTGGACATGCGTCGGCCCAGCAGGTGTGGCATGGAGTGCGCAGCCGGCCCACGTGGCGCGTGCTCTGCTACTCGGTGGAAGAACCGCCGTTGCAGCGGGGCCTGGTGCTCATCGACGCCGTGGATGGACGTGTGCTCGAGCGCCTCGTCGAGGAGAACCCAGAAGACCTCTGAACACCGATCAGCCGCCGCCGTACGAGTCGTCGGCGTTCCCGGCGTCGCCGCTACGGTGTGACGCAGCACGCGACTCGATCTGGCGCAGCACGGCGCCGGCGGCGATGGCGTGGCTGCGCAGCTCGTCGAGTGTGTTCTCCTCCCAGTCCTCGGCGTGGCGGGTCTGCAGCTCGTTGCCGATCGACGCCGCGTCGGCCGACGTGCCCAGCAGCGCGCCGGCCGCAGCGATGTGCTCGTCCAGCGTGGACGACAGGTCGGACGCGATCGACGGATCGGTGTCGCCGAGCGCCTCGCGCCGGCGACGGTCGAAGGAGCGAAAGGCGACGGCAAGGTCGGCAGGGGATGATTCAGCCATGAGTTCCAGCCTGGCACTTGGCACCTGTCGAGGGCGAGGGCGAGGGTGAGCGTGCAGCGCTTGGGTCCGCAGCTAACCTCGGAGCATGTTCGACGGCAAGTTCCGGGTGCCCGTCGACCGGGCCGTCAAACCGCTCGGCGATCGTCTGAAGCGCACCCGTCTGACCCCCGACCACCTGACCGTGATCGGGCTCGCCGTCGGGATCGGCGCCGCGTTCGCCATCGGATCCGGATACCTGCAGCTCGGGCTACTGCTCGTGGTGCTGGCAGCCCTGCCAGATCTGCTCG
>JACDHN010000331.1 GCA_013821025.1 Acidimicrobiia bacterium
CGGTTGTGGGTGGGGCACAGCAGTCGGCCGTTGTCTTGACTGGTCGGGCCGCGTTCGCTGCGGGGTTGGATGTGATCGCAGTCGCAGCGGTTGGCGGGCACGTCGCATCCTGATGGATGCTGGCAGCGTCGGTCGCGTACTTGGATGGCGCGGCGCAGCGCCCCGGTGAAGCGGCGTTTGCGGGACACTTCGATCACCCGTGACGGCCCGTCGAACACGACCCGTTCGATTTCAGCGTCTCCCAGCAGCCGCAGCAGCGAGCTCGGGGCCACGACGGTGCCGTCCTCGATCTCGCACACTGTCTTGGTGAAGGTGCCGATGTCGACGATCACCGTGATCAACGGATGCGGTCGCCTCCCACCCGAGGGCACGGTGCGGGAGCGGTGTGCCATCTCCACCAGAGCGTCGGCACGGCGCTGACGAACGGTGCGCGTCAGGGGCCCTGCGGCCTGTTCGGCCCGGTACAGCTCGGTCTCGATGCGGACCAGCTCCTCGAGCACTGCGGTGCCGGCGACCGGATCCAGGCGCGACCACAACTCGACGACACCGTCAAGGGTGCGCCTGGCAGTGAGGGTGCGTCGATCTACGAACCCGTCGGTTTCCTGATCGGCGACGGCATCGGCATGCTGGCACCAGTACTTGATCGCCCGGTCGGCGTCGGCGTAGCGCAGACGCTTGCAATGCTCCACCAGCGCCTGTTCGTGTTCGGCGAACAAGCCCGTACGCCACCGCCAGTTAGCTCTGGTCAACAGCTCGGTGTGATCCAAGCTGATGTCCCCGTCACCCAACGCCTTGAGGGTGTGGTCCATGGTGCGCAAACGACGCCCCCGACCCACCTCGGTGCGAGCGGTGACCTGAGACATGCCGGCGTCCGAAGCGAGACGCGCTGACGCCGTGGCGGCACCATTGGCGGCCCACACCCGGCGGCTGTCCCACTCGGCGATCAAACGGGCGCGTGCTGCAACCAGCCGAGAGCTCTGTTGCTGCACTTCGATCACCAGCCGATGCAGTTCGTCGTCGTCGATCTGTGCCGGCTCGATCGCCAACAACACGTCGATCGCCTCGGAAAGCGCCACGGACATCGTCCCCTCCACGGAGAGACTCATCGGGCCGAACCAACAACCGAGCCACGACCACCACCCCGATCACCGGGCGGCGAGTCGATGGCAATCACCCTAGACAGGGGGTGTGACACCCACCTTCGATGGGACCTGTCGAACGTCCTGTCACCGCAGTCCGACCAGAAACATGCAGGCGTGCAACCGCTCGACATCGGTCCCAGCGGAGTGTGACACCTGTGCCCTACCGTGATCGTCTCGCCCGTTGCGCACGGGCCGTGACGACGACGGAAGGTGGCAGATCATGCATCTCGACGCCGCAGAGGCGACGGCGCTCCGCCTGATGCGGACGCACGGGCTCGGCGCCTGGCGGTTCGCCTTCGATCGGGCCAAGACTCGGGCCGGTATCTGCCGGTACGACTCGCATACGATCGGGCTCAGTCGCACGCTCACCCAGCTGCACACCGACGCCGAGGTGCGCGACACGATCCTTCACGAGATCGCCCACGCTCTCGTCGGGCCCGAGCACGGGCATGGCCGAGTGTGGCGGGCGCGAGCGTTGGCCATCGGTTGCTCGGCGCAGCGATGCCTCTCCGACGCCGCGCCACGCCCCGACGCCCCGTGGCTGGGCACCTGCCCACGCGGCCACGTGGTGACGAGGTGGCGGCGACCGCAGCGCGTGCTGTCGTGCCGGCGCTGCTCGTCGTCGTTCGATCCCGACGTGATCTTCATGTGGCGGCACCACGGCGAGATCGCGGCGATGCCGCCGCCGTACACGAAGGAGTTGGCGACGATCAACCGACAACGTCCCGTTTTGCCCCATATAGGCGAGCAGCTCAGCCTGTTGTGACGTAGGGGCCGAGCAGCTCTCGTGTCCGGGCGAGTGAGATCTCGAGTTGTGTCCGAGTGCCTGGCGGTGTGGCCGGATCTGCGAGCTCGGTCACCACCGGTCGCACCAGCCAGCCAGCATCGCGATCGACCCACGTCGGGTGGACGACGGGCGTCGATGCGGTCACCTTGCCGTCCCGGGAGACGGTGAACTCGATGGTGGCCACGGCGCCGTCCTGGCTCGACGCCGGCCATCGGCTCGACGTCGTCAGGTTCGACAGGATGTTGCCGAGCCCGTACATCACCCACGTGCCGTTGACCTGCTCGATGGGCTGCAACACATGGGCGTGATGACCAACGATGAGGTCGACAGCGCCGCTGGCCGTGATCGTGTCGGCGAGCGCCACCTGCGCTGCGGTGGGCGTGGCGATGCCCTCGTTGCCCCAGTGCATGCTCACGATGACGATCTCGGCACCCAGGTACTCGGCGGCCCGGGCGTCGGCGATGACGCGGTCAGGATCGATCAACGCCGAGCGCCACTCCTGACCGGCGGGCGGCAGCGAGCCGTTGTAGCCGAACGTGTACGACAGGTGGCTGACCTTCACTCCTGCCATCTCGAACACTCGAGGCGTGATCTCCTCGGGAGTGCGGGCCATGCCCGACTGTTCGACGCCGCGTGACTCGAGCACGCTGACGGTGCGATCGATGCCGGCCGTGCCGCGGTCGAGCGTGTGGTTGCTGGCCGTGGAGCAGCGGTCGTAGCCGGCGGCGGCGATCGAGTCGACCACCTCCGGCGGCACGCCGTACGCCGGCGCCGTCGTGAACTGCTCGCCCTCAGGAGCGATCGGCGTCTCGAGGTGGCACACGGCGAGATCGACCGGGTTCAGCAGCGGGGCGAGGCGGGCCAGCATCGGCCGGAAGTCGTAGCCCTTGTCGCCCGTGTTCTCCAACGCCTGATTCCAAAGCGGGCTGTGGGTGAGCATGTCGCCGGTGAACGCCATCGTCACCCGTCGGGTGCGCGCACGCGGTGGACGGGTCTTGGCCGTTGTAGTCGTCGGACGATCACCGGTCGTGGTCGTCGTCGGACGGTCCGTCGTGGTCGTGGTTGCCGCCGGCGGCTCGGACGGGGACGCGTTCGGGACTGTCGTCGTCGTTCGCTCACCGGTGGTGGTCGGGCGGGTCTCCTCAATAGTGTCGAGCGTCGTGGACGGAAGCGACATGGACGAGACGCCGGAGGCCGTCGGGCGGCTCACAGGCACGGTGCCCGTTGTTAGGGGAACGGTTGGCGTCGTCGGCGGGGACACCGGTCCTGCCACGGTCGGTGCCTCTGCGACCGATGCGCAGGCCGACAGCACCAATAGAGCACCGATCCTTGCGTTCCGCACAGAACCAGTGTGGCCGAATGCGTCACGGCGCCGGCGGCACCAGCGCCTTGCGTCTGCCATCGGCGTACCCAGCGCGTCGCTTCCGTGACGCCGCGTTGCCACGATGCCTTGGCGACGATCAACGGCCGCACCCCAGGCTAAGCGCGTGATCACCTTCTATATTGCCTCGCACGCTGTCCGAA
>JACDHN010000332.1 GCA_013821025.1 Acidimicrobiia bacterium
CGCCACGCTCGACGTGTACGCCGAGACGGCGATCGCCCAGGCCACGGCTGGTGCCGCGATGGTGGCCCCGAGCGGGATGATGGACGGCCAGGTGGGGCGCATCCGCGCCGCGCTCGACCGCGCCGGATTCGACGACGTCGCCATCCTCGCCTACGCCGCCAAGTACGCAAGCGGGCTGTACGGCCCGTTCCGCGAAGCCGTCAACGTGGAGATCGCAGGGGGCGGCGACCGCAAGGGCTACCAGCAGGACGTGCGCAACGGCCGCGAAGCGCTCGTGGAGGTCCAGGCTGACGTCGAGCAGGGCGCCGACATGGTGATGATCAAGCCGGCGCTCGCCTACCTCGATGTGATCGCCGCCGTGCGCCAGCGTGTCGACGTACCCGTTGCCGCCTACCACGTCAGCGGTGAGTACGCCATGCTCGAGGCGGCGGCCGCAAACGGGTGGATCGACCACGATGTCGTGGCGCTCGAACACCTCACGGCCATCAAGCGGGCCGGGGCCGACGTCATCCTCACCTACCTGGCGCGCTGGTTCGCCGAGAGGATCGGATGAGAGGGATCACGATCCCCGACACGACGTCGCGGGCGGTGCCGTTCTGCGCCGATGAGTGCGGTGCGGCCGGCTGCACGCCCACCGTGTGCGTCGGTGCCGGTGTCGCCTCCAACGAGGTGCTGTTCGAACGCTCGCAGCGCGTGATCCCCGGCGGTGTCAACTCGTCGATCCGGGCGCACCGGTCCGTCGGCGGTTCTCCGATCATCGTGGCACGGGCCGAGGGGCCGTACATCTGGGACGTCGAGGGCACGCGCTACATCGACCTGGTCCAGAGTTATGGGGCGGTCATCGTGGGGCACGCCCATCCCGCCGTCACCCAGGCGCTGCACAGCGCCGCTGCCGACGGGACCTCGTACGGGGCGCCGACGGCTCGGGAGATGAAGCTGGCCGAGCTGATCGTGGAACGCGTCCGCAGCTGCGACCAGGTTCGATTGATGAACTCCGGCACGGAGGCCACGAGTACCGCGGTGCGGCTGGCCCGCGGGTTCACGGGCCGAGACCGCATCGTCACATTCGCCGGCAACTTCCACGGCGCCACCGACGCGTTGTTGGCCACCGGGGGCAGTGGTGTGGCCACGCTCGGCCTGCCGGGAACCGCCGGCGTTCCCGCCAGCGCCGTCTCCGAGACGCTCGTCGTGCCGTACAACGAGGTGCCGGTGCTCGACGGCACGGTCGCCGCCGTGATCGTCGAACCGGTGGCTGCCAACATGGGTGTCGTCGCTCCCGTCCCGGGATTCCTGGCCGGGCTGCGCGCCGAGTGCGACCGGGTGGGGGCACTGCTGGTCTTCGATGAGGTGATCACGGGGTTCCGCCTCGATGTCGGCGGCGCCCAGTCGCGTTTCGACGTGGCCGCCGACCTGACGACGTTCGGCAAGGTGATCGGCGGTGGGCTCCCCGTCGGCGGGCTCGGCGGGCGTCGTGAGATCATGGAGACGCTGTCGCCGATTGGCCCTGTGTTCCACTCCGGCACGCTGTCTGGCAACCCGCTGACGACGGCCGCCGGGCTGGCCGTTCTTGGCCTCCTCGACGAGGACGTGTACATGGAGCTGTCGGCGAGGGCGCGGCGGCTGGCGGCCGTGCTGCGCGACGCCTGTCTGGCAGCCCGCTTCCCTGCCCAGTTTCCTGTGGTGGGCACGCTCGTCGGCATGGTGTGCGGTCGTCTGGAGGCGGTGCGCAACTTCGACGAGGCCCGGGAGACCGACACCGCTGCGTACGCCAGGTTCTTCCACGCCATGCGCTCGCTTGGCGTGGCCATGGCCCCAGGCGCCTACGAGGCCATCTTCGTCGGACTCGGACATGACGACGACGTGATCCAGGCGGTCGGTGCTGCCGCCGAGCAGGCGGCGCGGGTGGCGTCGTCGGCCGCCCAGTAGCGTCTCGTCGCGATGCGGCAGTTCTTCGGCTGGCGGTTCTGGGCGGCGGTTCTCGTTCTCGTCGTCGTTGCCCTCGCCATCGTCGTGCTCACCGGTGACGACAGTGCCAGTGAGGATCAGGTAGAACGCTCGTCGCAGAATCGTCGCCTCGATCTGGCGAGCTTCGTGTACGCCGCCGAACGGAACCGCTTCCGGATGACCGACGGCTATTCGCGTGGCTATCTCAACTTGATTCTCGACGGCGAGCGCACCGTGCGCATCCAACCGGGCACGCCGGGCGTGGTGCGCTGTCAGCGACTCGACGAGGTAGGCGGATGCGGGGTGGTGGCCGACCTACTCGGCGACGCCGTGGTGTGGTTCGCCATCGTGCCGCTCGGGCCGCGACTGACGCTCGAGCTGCCACCCATCGTCGACCTAGAGGACGGCTACGCCATCCTGTCCAACGGCTGGGAGCTGCGATACGCGCCGGTGCTCGACCGGCGCTGCGACGAGCAGACCGAGTCGTTCCAGCAGTTCCTGCGCGAGTTCGGACCACGGAGCACGACGATCGTCGACCCGGGCGAGAACCGCGTCACAGCCGTGGCCTGTTAGCCGACACACCGGCCGAACCGGTGCCGGTTCGGCGAAACTACTGGCCGGCGACGGAATCGACGGTGGCGGACCGTCGCCGCCCGGGGGCGGCGTTCGCGGTGGCGTGGGCGCGCTCGGCTCGACCGAGGAAGTCGCCGAGCACGCGGTTGAACGTCAAGAAGTGCTCGACCATGAATCCGTGGGCGGCACCCGAGATCACGACCAGCTCGGCCGTCGGGATGCGCTCGGCCAGTTCCTCGCTGTCACCGCGAGGCGTCAGGATGTCCTGGTTGCCGACGATCACGAGCGTGGGTACGACGATGTTGGCCAACTCGTCGGCGAGGCCGTCGTCGGCGGCCAGGATGGCGTCGACCTGGGCGGCAAAGGCGTGCGGTGGGTTGCCGAACCCGAGCGGCCCGAGCCATCCGAGGGCGGGCGACAGGCGCCGGAACGAACGCGGACCGATCACCCATCTGGATGCCTCACGGGTCATCCGACCCATTCCTTCGGTCATCGCGAACTCTGCCCAATCGGCGAGCAGCTCGCGCCGCCACTGATGGTTGGTGCACGACGTGCAGGCTAGGGTGAGTGAGCGCACCCGGTCGGGATACATGACGCCGACGATCTGGGCGATGGCGCCTCCCATGGATGCCCCAACGACGTGCGCCTGCTCCACGCCGACAGCGTCGAGCACACGCACAGCGTCGTCGGCCATCTGGTCCAGGGCGTAGGGCCCGCGTGGTTTGTCGGTGCGACCGGCGCCGCGATTGTCGAACGCGACGGTGCGGTAGCGCGCCGCGAGTGCGATGCGTTGGAGCTGCCATCCGTACAAGTCGGCGCCGAGCCCTTGGATCAGCAGCACCGGTGGACCCGACGACCGCCCGGTCACCTCGTAGCGGATCCGCACGCCATCGCTGGCGGTCACGAATGGCATTAGTCGCCACCCATTCCCGACA
>JACDHN010000333.1 GCA_013821025.1 Acidimicrobiia bacterium
GTCGAGCGACTGGGCGTCGAAGCCCGAGAGTGTCCGAGTTGCGTGAGCACGAGTGCTGACCGTTACCCGGCGCGGTCGAACCTGAACCATCTCACCCGCCAATCGCGCCGAGCCACCGGCGCGGAGCACCTCAGCAGATGCGCGGGAGCGGATCGCCGACCAGCATGTCGATCATCCGGTGACCTCCGAAGGCGGTGCGTCCGAGCACCCGCCCGGGAGGATCGGCGCCGACCTCACCGACGACAGCAGCACCGGCGCTGACCTCGACGGCCCGCATCGCGCTGAGCGCCGCCTCGACGGCATCCGCGGCGACGATCGCCACGAAGCGGCCCTCGTTGGCGACGTAGAGCGGGTCGATGCCGAGCAGCTCGCACGCCGCACCCACGGCCGGTTGTATGGGTACAGCGTGCTCGTCGAGCATCACCGAAACCTCGGCGGCCAGTGCCAGCTCGTTGAGCACCGTCGCTACGCCGCCCCGCGTGGCGTCGCGCATCCATCGCACAGAAGGACCGCAGGCGGCGAGCACTGCATCGACTGCCGGCCACAGTGGCGCGGTGTCGCTGCGCACGTCTGCCTCGATGTCGAGCCCACCGCGAGCGAGCATGATCGCCACGCCATGATCGCCGATCGTCCCCGACACGATCACCCGATCGTCCGGGCGAACCGACGAAGAGCTGACGCGAGACCGTTCGTCGAGCACTCCGACGCCCGTCGTCGTGATGTACATCTGATCGGCCTTGCCCCGCTCGACCACTTTGGTGTCGCCGGCCACGATGACGACGCCTGCTGCCGTGGCGGCAGCGGCCATGGCCTCGGCCTCGGCGCGCACCACATCGGCGGGCACGCCTTCCTCGAGGATGAAGCTCGCCGTGACGGCGAGCGGACGGGCGCCCGACACGGCCAGATCGTTGACCGTTCCGTTGACGGCCAACTCACCGATCGAGCCGCCGGGGAATCGGATCGGTGTGACGACGAAGGCATCGGTGGTCACGGCCACCAGCGCTCCGCCGATGTCGAGCACCGCAGCATCACCGAGCGTGGACAGGGCGGGGTTCATGAACGCCGGGACGAACACCCCTTCGACGAGCTTGCGGCTCGCCTTACCACCTGCGCCATGGGCCATCGTCACCCGCTCGTCGGTGAACCGCGGCACGGCGCGCCGCCGCTTCTCGATACGCGCTTCGACGAGGGACTCGCGGTCCTGCTCGCCTGCGGTCACGCGCCGGTCTTGACCTTCAGCTCCACTCTCTGGCGAGAGGCCTTGCCGAAGTTGTAGTAGGCGGCACAGGCACCCTCTGACGAGACCATGCACGTGCCGATCGGCGTCTCTGGTGTGCACGCCGTGCCGAAGACCTTGCACTCCCACGGCTTGAGCACGCCCTTGAGCACCTCGCCGCACTGGCATGCCTTCGGGTCGGCCACCCTGACGCCTGGCACGTCGAAGCGCAGTTCGGCGTCGAACTCGGCGTATCGCTCGGAAAGCTGCAACGCCGAATGGTTGATCGAACCGAGGCCGCGCCACTCGAACCAGGGGCGCAGCGTCATCGTGTCGGCGATAGCCCGCAGCGCCACCGGGTTGCCCTCGTCACGGACAACGCGTGCGTACTGGTTCTCCACCTCGGCCCGCCGGTCGGAGAGCTGGTCGATGATCATCGCGATCGCCTCGAGCAGATCGAGTGGCTCGAACCCGGCCACCACGATGGGCATTTGCTCGCTACTGGCGATCCACTCGTAGGGACGGTTGCCGATCACCGTCGAGACGTGACCAGGGCCGATGAAGGCGTCGAGGCGCAAGTCGGGTGAATCGAGGATCGCCTTGATCGCCGGGATGATCGTGACGTGGTTGCAGAACACCGAGAAGTTGGTCACGCCATCGGCCTTCGCACGTTGCAGGGTCAACGCCGTCGAGGGGGCCGTGGTCTCGAAGCCGATGGCGTAGAACATCACGTGGCGGTCGGGGTTGTCGACAGCGAGACGTAGTGCGTCGAGTGGTGAGTACACCACCCGGATGTCGGCGCCACGGGCGCGGGCGTCGAGGAACGAGCCCCTCCCGCCCGGCACCCGCATGAGATCGCCGAAGCAGGTCAGGATCATCTCAGGGTGCGCTTCGGCGATCGCCGTGGCGTCGTCGATGCGGCCCATCGGGATCACACACACCGGGCACCCCGGTCCATGCACCAGCTCGATCGACTCTGGCAGGTAGTCGTGTACGCCGTAGCGGTAGATGGCGTGGGTGTGGCCCCCGCACACCTCCATCAGCTTGTAATGGCGGTCGGGCTCGACCCGTGCGGCGATGCGATCGGCCAGATGGCGGGCGAGCTCGGGGTCGCGGTACTCGTCGACGTACCTCACGTGAGCTTCTCCAGCGCCACGCGGGCGTGGACCAGCACCCGGTCGCCGGGGACCACCGGGGCGACCAACTCCACAGCGACGAGCTCGGTGCCGCCGTCATCGGCCCGGCACACGGCGTCGGCACCGTCGAGCGACACGACCACCAGCGGCACGGCGACATCGCCGCACGTGATGCAAATGTCCGGCTCATGTTGCTGGAGCTCGCTTCGCTCGCTCATCCGGGATCGGTCTCCAGCAGCTGCGCCAGCTCCTCGTCGAACCCGGAGCCCATCAGCCGCAAACCTTCCAGCGCCCGGTCGGCCTCCTCCTCGTCGATGCGTGACATGGCAAACCCGACATGGATGAGCACCCAATCGCCGACGGCGAGACGCTCATCCTCGAGCAGCCCGACATTGATCCGTCTCCGCACGCCGGTGACCTCGACCATGGCGAGGTGCGGGTTGATGTCGTCGAACTCGGCGACGCGCCCTGGGATTCCGAGACACATGATCTACATCCTCCTGATCGCCAGATAGCGGCGGAGGTCCTTGGGGATCGCGGCCATCACCCCGCCGAAGCCCTTGGTCCTGGCACCGACACGCTCCATGAAGTCCACCGTTGTTCCCCCCGTTCTCGCTGTATCAGTTGTAGCACCTTTTCGACGCGATCCCGTCACCCGGATCCGGCGACACCGACACGGCCGAGGGCCGCCGTACCGTTGGCGCGAACGCGTTCGAGCAGGATCGCTCGGGCTGCATCGGACTGGGCGGCATCGCCACCCCAGGTGCGCAGCACGTCGTCTTGTATGGCACGACCATACGAGAAGCTGAGTGTCCACGGATGGCCGCCGAGACCGACCATGGCAGCGAGGTGCTCCGTCGCCGACGACGGCGATTGCCCGCCGGACAAGAAGGTGATCCCCGGCACTGTGTCGGGCACGGTCGCTCGGAGACACTCCACGGTGGCCGCTGCGACCGTGTCGGGGGACGCCGATGGTGCCCCTTTGCCTGGCAGGACCATGGACGGCTTGAGCACGATGGCGGCGAGGTCGACGTCCGCCAGCTGCAGCTGCACGAACACCTCGGTCAGCGCGTTGCGGGTCACCTCCTGGCAGCG
>JACDHN010000082.1 GCA_013821025.1 Acidimicrobiia bacterium
TGGGGCTTCGGGATTCTGGCGTTCGAGACGCTGCTGCCCCCACGCCTGGCCGAGGTCAGCGGGGGCGTGGACGAAGCGGCGCGCCTCCTCGGACCGTCGATCACCGCGGCATGGGTCCTCTCCGCACTGGGGGCGGCGGCGGCGCCGTGGCTCGTGCGAAGGTTCGGCTCCGCTGCGGCCGGGTGCGCGCTGCGACTCGGGCACGGCGTGACGGTGGTCGGCATGGGCCTGGCCGGCGGTCCTGCAGGGCTGATCGTCGCCTACCTCTGTACCTATTGGGTGCACGGCGCCACATCGCCAGTCCACTACGGCATGGTGCACCGGGCGGTGGAGAGCAGTCACCGGGCCACCGTCGTGTCGGCCAACTCCCTCACGTCGCAGGTTGGCGGGGCTGTCAGCGGCATCGTGCTCGGCGCCTTGGCCGACGCCACCAGCATCACCACCGCCATGCTCGTGGCCGCCGTCGTCCTGGCCGCCGCTGCCCCGCTGTACCTGGTAGGCCGGGCCGGCCCCACAGTCGAACCCGTTCCGCAAGTCACTGCGGACTGATCGTTCTCTGGGCGGTGACAGCCGGCTGGTCCTCTCAGTTCGTCGAGGTGACGTTCCAGGTGCCGTTGGAGCGGAGCAGGGCGGCGAGGTCTCCTGGTCCCTTGCGCTCGGACGCCTGGGCGAGTTGGGCGGCGATGGCGCTGGCGTACTCCTGGCGCTGCACGCGCCGGAAGATGCCGAAAGGGGTGGGGGAGTGGTCGTCGTTGCTCAACCGGGCGAGGGCGAACGCCAGGCTCGGGTCGTTGCGTTCTGCATCGTGCACCAGGATCGCCTCCTCGCCGACCTCGGCCACATCGACGATCCGTAGCTGCCCGTCGGCACCCACGGAGACGCCTCGCTGCCGGTCGGCACCGAAGCGGATCGGCTCGCCGTGTACGAGTTCGATCAGCATCTCGTCGCGGTTCTGGCGACGCACGATGTCGGTGAACTGGCCATCGTTGAACACGTTGCAGTTCTGGAAGATCTCCACGAACGCCGCTCCGCGGTGGTCATGGGCGGCACGGAACGTCTCCATCATGTGTTTGCGGTCGAGGTCGTGGGTGCGGGCGACGAAAGAGGCCTCGGCACCGAGCGCCACGCTCAGTGGATTGAACGGTGGGTCGATGGAGCCGGCCGGCGTGGACTTCGTGACCTTGCCGATCTCGGAAGTCGGTGAGTACTGGCCCTTCGTCAGGCCATAGATGCGGTTGTTGAACAGCAGGATCGTCAGATCGACGTTGCGGCGCAGGGCGTGGATGAGATGATTGCCGCCGATCGACAGCCCGTCGCCGTCGCCGGTGACGACCCAGACGTCGAGGTCTGGCCTGGCGATTGCGACACCGGTGGCGATGGCCGGTGCCCGGCCATGGATCGAGTGCACGCCGTACGTGTTCATGTAGTACGGGAATCGGCTGGAGCACCCGATGCCGGAGATGAACACCGTGTTCTCGGGAGCCACACCGAGCTCGGGCATCAGCTGCTGGACGGCAAGCAGGATGCCGTAGTCGCCACAACCCGGACACCAGCGCACCTCCTGGTCGCTGGCCCAGTCTTTCTTCGAGGTCACGTTGACCGCTGTGTCACTCATGGTCGTCCTTGTCCGTGGTTGTCCGTGGTGGTCGTTGGCGTCCCGCCGTTGCTGGCGACGGCGTCCAGCGCGGTGTCGATGGCGGCTTCGATCTCGGCCGTGGTGAACGGCAGGCCCTGCATCTTCGTCACCGCCGTGGCGTCGACGAGGTATTCGGCGCGCACGATGCGGCACAGCTGGCCCATGTTCAGCTCCGGTACCACGACGCGCTCGAAGCGGCGCAAGATGTCGCCGAGGTCGTTGGGCAGCGGGCTCAGGTGGGTCAGGTGGACCCATGCCACCTTGTGGCCCTCGCGGCGGCGTCGCTGCACTCCGGCGTCGATGGCCGCCCACGTGGAGCCCCAGCCGAGCACGCACACGTCAGCGTCGAGATCGCCCACGAGCTCGATCGGCGGCAGGTCGTCGGCGATGCGTGCCACTTTGGCCGCCCTGAGCTTCACCATCCGCTCGTGGTTCTCCGAGTCGTAGGAGATGTTGCCCGTCACGTCGGCCTTCTCCAGTCCGCCGATGCGATGCATCAGGTCGCGCGTGCCGGGGATCGCCCACGGTCGAGCGAGCGTCTCGGGGTCGCGCTGGAACGGGTAGAAGACGTCCTCACCGTCGGAGTCGGTGCCGTTGTAGGCGGTGGCGAACGGCACCGAGATGTCGGGAAGCGTGTCGACATCGGGCAGTCGCCACGGCTCGGAGCCGTTGGCCAGGAAGCCGTCGGACAGCAGGATCACCGGCGTGCGGTACTTGACGGCGATGCGCACAGCCTCGATGGCGGCGGCGAAGCAGTGGGTGGGGGAGTAGGCGGCGACGATCGGCAGTGGCGCCTCGCTGTGGCGGCCGTACATGGCGATGTTGAGGTCGGCGGCCTCGGTCTTCGTGGGGAGACCGGTGGACGGCCCGCCGCGCTGGATGTCGACGATCAGCAATGGCAGTTCGACGGACACCGCGAGTGACGTCGTCTCGCTCTTCAATGCCACGCCGGGACCACTCGTTGCCGTGACGCCGAGGTGGCCGGCGAACGCCGCGCCGAGCGCCATGCCGATGGCGGCGATCTCGTCCTCGGCCTGCACCGTGCGAACACCGAACTGCTTGTGCTTGGACAGCTCGTGGAGGATGTCGGACGCCGGCGTGATCGGGTACGACCCGAGCGTCACCGGCAGCTTGGCCAGTTGCCCGGCGGCGACGATGCCCCACGCCAGCGCCGTGTTGCCAGTGACCGACGTGTACTCGCCGCCGGGCAGCTGCGCCGGGCGCACCTCATAGCGGTGCCCGACGGCTTCGGTGGTCTCGCCGAAGTTGTACCCGGCAAGGAATGCCTCGCGGTTGGCGCCCGCCACGAGCTCGTTGGTGCCGAATTTCGTCTCGATCCACTCGAGCGTGGGATCGATCGGGCGGGTGTACATCCACGACACGAGGCCGAGGGCGAAGAAGTTCTTGGAGCGCTCGGCGTCGCGTGGCTTGACCCCGAGTGAGGCCGTGGCCTCCTTCGTCAGCGAGGTCATCGGCACGTGAATGACGCGGTACGTGTCGAGGCTGCCGTCACCGAGCGGGTCGGTGGCGTAGCCGGCCTTTTGGAGGTTGCGCTCGTCGAAGGCGTCCTCGTTGACGATCAAGGTGCCGCCGCGCTCCAGCCGGCCGAGATCGGCCATCAGCGCCGCCGGGTTCATGGCTACGAGAACGTTCGGCTGATCGCCTGGCGTCGTGATCTCGTGGTCGGAGATGTGGACCTGGAAGGCCGAGACGCCGTGCACCGTGCCGGCCGGGGCACGGATCTCCGCTGGATAGTCCGGGAAGGTCGAGAGGTCGTTGCCGTACGAGGCGCTCACCGAGGTGAACCGGTCACCGGTGAGCTGCATGCCGTCGCCGGAGTCTCCTGCAAATCGAACGACCAACCGGTGGAGCAGCGAAGCCTCGTCGATGTCTGGCGCACCTGGCTGGGTGTCTGTCATGTATGTGCGCCCCCTTTCCCACCTGCAACCGTAGCGCTCGGGGCCCGTGATCACGACGACGCGGTGGCGGTTGGGCACAATGGGAAGATGCTGTTCGCTGCGCTGGCATCGGCGTCGGGGGAACTGGCGGCCACATCGAAGCGCTCTGCGAAGTCGGCGATCCTGGCCGGCGTGCTGGCTCAGCTGGCGCCAGAGGAGATCGAGCCGACGGTCGGCATCCTCACCGGGACGGTGCGCCAGGGTCGCATCGGTGTCGGCTGGGCGCAACTGCGCGATCTCTCCGTTGCACCCGCCGAGATGCCGACGCTGTCCATCTCGGATGTCGATGTGGCGCTCGAGGAGCTGACCCGGATCTCGGGCCCCGGCTCGATGGCTGCTCGCCGGGCGAGGCTGGAGTCGATGTTCGCGGACGCCACGGAGCCCGAGCAGCGACTGCTGTGGCAGGTGATCGGCGGTGAGCTGCGCCACGGAGCACTGGAAGGCGTGATGCTCGATGCCATCGCCAGAGCCGCCGGCGTGCCGCTCTCGGACGTGCGGCGAGGCGCCATGGTGACGGGCTCGCCAGGTGTGGCCGCAGTGGCGGCGCTCACCGGTGGCGGGGAGGCGTTGCTGGCACTGACGCTGACCCCGCTCTCTCCGATCGCCCCGATGCTGGCGGCATCGGCACCGAATTGTGCCGACGCGCTCGCCAGCACCGGAGCGGCCTCGGTGGAGTGGAAGCTGGACGGCGCCAGGGTGCAGGTTCATCGCCGCGGTGACGCAGTGCGGATCTTCACCCGCAACCTCAACGACGTGACCGATCGCCTCGGTGGCGTCGTCGACGTGGTTCGGACCTTTCCAGGCGGCGATCTCGTGCTCGACGGCGAGGTGCTCGGCGTCGACGATGGGGGATCGCCGCGTGCGTTCCAGGACACGATCGGCGACTTCAGTGCCGATGGCACCGCCCAGCGGGCCCTGGGTCTGAACGCCTTCTTCTTCGATGTGCTCCACGCCGGCGATGCGACCGTGATCGACGAGCCGCT
Source organism: Acidimicrobiia bacterium (assembly GCA_013821025.1). GTDB lineage: Bacteria > Actinomycetota > Acidimicrobiia > Acidimicrobiales > Ilumatobacteraceae > JACDHN01. Next base: position 4,578 of record JACDHN010000082.1, read on the forward strand.
TTCGAAGCGCCGGATGATCCTCCTGTCGATCGTCCCAGAGCGACACGTGATCCCGGCGATAACCACCGCTGACGCCGAGGAGGCGACGGCGTTCTCCGAGGCGGCCGTCGCCGCAGGACACGAAGGCGTGATGGTCAAGTCGCTCGACTCTCGTTACGACGCCGGTCGACGTGGGGGGGCATGGCGCAAGGTGAAGCCGGTGCACACGTTCGACCTCGTCGTGCTGGCGGCCGAGTGGGGCCATGGCCGCCGCCGCGGTTGGCTCTCCAACCTGCATCTCGGCGCCCGCGGCGCAGACGGCAGTTTCGTGATGGTCGGAAAGACGTTCAAGGGTCTGACCGACGAGCTGTTGGCGTTCCAGACCGAACAGTTCCCCAAGTACGAGGTGCGGCGCGACGAGTACACCGTGTACTTGCACCCGGAGATCGTCGTCGAGGTGGCGGTCGATGGCGTGCAGCGTTCACCGCGGTATCCAGGGGGCGTGGCGCTGCGTTTCGCCAGGGTGCGCCGGTACCGCCCCGACAAGACGGCCGGTGAAGCCGACCCGATCGAGTCGGTGCGAGCACTCGGAGGCCGGGCCGTGCCTGGGAGAGCCTGACCATGCGTACCCGATCCCCGGACCGCTCGGCAGTCGTCGCCAGGCAGGTCGGGAGAGACAGCGACGAGCTGCACCCGCTCCGTGTCGGCGCCCACCAGGTAACGACCGGCGATGGCGCCGGGGAACCCGGCGACGTCGAGCTCCACACAGCCCTCTGTCACCTCGATGCCCTTGGGCCACCGCTGCGCCTCGTCATCGAACGGCGGGTACGCCGCCCCGGCGGAGACGGACCAGAGCTCGGGAACATGCTGATCCGGCGGACCGATGTTGCCGGATCCGACGAGCGCCTCCACGTCCTCGAGGTCGGTGACGAAGTCGGCAAGACGCCGGCGTTCCTCGTCGATCTCGGGGTCGTCGAAACCGAGCGCGTACGCCTCGTGGTCGAACCTGCTGCCGTCGGCGTCGAACCGCACGTACGTTGTCGCCGAGTCGGTCACACCGGTGTCCTCGTATGTCGGCGGGTCAGCGAGCAGGCCGAGCTCGTCGGCGCGCTGGAGGATGAGCTGCATTCCCTCTGATGACAGCTGGCGCACGATCACCGGTTGCGCGCCGGCCTGGGGTGCGCCACGCCGCGCAACCCGCCACCGTCCTCGCCGAGCTTCTCACCAGGCTCGTATATCTTTCCGTCTCCACCGATCACGAGGTCCGGGATCGATCCCGGATGTGGTTGCCCTACGGCGATTCGCACCACCGCGGTGTCCGCTTCGCTCGGGTGTTCGATCAGCTCGCGTGCGGGCGTGGACGTATCGTCGCTCCCGGTCGTCGTCGGATCGGTCTCGGAGTCGCCGCAGGATGATGCGAACAGTGAGAGCACGGCGACCGTGACTGCGAACGGGTTGCGTCGTATGACGTGCATGACCTTGAGACGATCATCGTGTCGCACCAGTTCCCAACGAGGCTCCACTAGCGTCGGCGCCCGCATGGCGAATCTGCGATTCAGCTTTGGCACGATGGGCTCTGGCAAGAGCACGTTGGCGCTGCAGATCCACCACAACCTGTCCACGCGCCAGCTGTACGGCCTCGTGCTGACCGCCTTCGACCGTCATGGTCGTCAGGTCACCAGCCGACTCGGCGTTGCCGCTCCGGCCATCGAGGTGACGCCCGACCTGGACCTGCATGCGCTGGCCGTTCAGCATTGGCCGATCCACTACATGGTGTGCGACGAGGTGCAGTTCTACAGCGTCCCCCAGTGCGAGCAGCTGGCGAGAGCGGTCGACGAGCTCGACGTCGACGTGTACGCGTTCGGGTTGATCACCGACTTCCGCGGTCTGCTGTTCGAGGGCACCAAGCGGATGCTGGAGATCGCCGACGAACGCATGGCGTTGCAAGTCGAAGCGCGGTGCTGGTGCGGGTCGCGCGCTACCCACAATGCGCGCGTCGTCAACGGCGAGGTGACGTTCGAGGGCGAGGTCGTGGTGGTCGGCGACACCGAGGACGCCGATCAGCTGCTGTTCGGCGAGGCCGTCCGGTACGAGCTGCTGTGTCGCCGGCACTTCCAGCTCGGCGACGTGGGTTCATGACGACGGCGGACCCGGCGGAGGTGGAGGCGTGGTATGGCGGACTGGTGATGGGGATGGTGACGTGTTGCGCAGCGGCAGCAGCAGCACCGCGGCCGACACAGGCAGGCCGGCGAGCGCCGCGACCATCTGTGACCAACGATCGTCGCGCCGATCGTCGGTGGCGAAGGAAATGGCAAGGGCGATCGCCAGCAGCGCAGCTGCGGCGGCAGTGACCTTGGCCGCCGTCACGAGCGCCTTCGCCTGGGCGTCCGATGGCGACAGTCGGGTGAGCACGACGATCCCGATGAGCGCGGCGAGCAGCACGAGGCCGACGAAGATCGGGTTCGCAAGCCCGGCCAGCTGATAAAGGCGGTCACGTTTGGCCACCTCGTCGCCTTCCTTCCCCGAGTGTCAACGCGCCGATGACGGCAGCGAGGGCGAAGGCCTCGTAGCCGGCGAGCGCCAGCCAACCGACGAGCGTGAGCTTTCGAGTGAGTTGTTCATCCACGAGCCGAAGTGTGGCACGCCAAGGCCGTGCGTGATGACACACCCTGCGGCCGACTGTTACCCCCCGGTAGGCGCCGCGGTAGCGTGACGGCATGCCTGAAGCCGTCATCGTCGCCACCGCACGCAGCCCGATCGGGCGCGCCATGAAGGGTTCGCTGGTCGACCTCCGACCCGACGACATGGCGGCCCAGATCGTCGAGGCGCTGCTGAAGAAGGCTCCGTCGATCGGACCCAACGACATCGAGGATCTGATCATGGGTAACGGGCAGCCCGGCGGCGAGGCCGGTTTCAACCTCGGTCGGGTCGTCGCCGTGCTCGCCGGGCTCGACGACGTCCCGGGAGTCACCGTCAACCGATACTGCTCGTCGAGCCTTCAGACCATCCGCATGGCCGCTCACGCGATCCGTGCCGGCGAGGGCGACTGCTTCATCGCCGCTGGAGTCGAAGCTGTCAGCCGTTACGGGAACGGCGCCGCTGACACGGCGCCAAACCCGATCTTCAAGGACGCAGGTCAGCGCACTGCCGCCCGCGCGCAGGGTGGCCAGGAGCCGTGGTCGCCCCCGGCAGGTCTTCCCGACATCTACGTCGCCATGGGCCAGACGGCCGAGAACGTGGTCGAGCTCGAAGGCGTCACCCGCGAGGAGATGGATGAGTTCGCCAAGCTCAGCCAGGACCGGGCGAGTGCCAACGTCGAGAACGGGTTCTTCGCCGACGAGATCACGCCGGTGACGCTGCCCGACGGATCCGAGATCGCCAAGGACGACGGGCCGCGAGCAGGCACCACGCTCGAGAAGCTGGCGTCGCTGCAACCGGTGTTCCGTCCAGACGGCAAGGTCACGGCTGGTAACGCCTGCCCGCTCAACGACGGCGCTGCCGCGGTGCTGGTGATGAGTGAGAGCAAGGCCGCTGAGTTGGGTCTGACCCCGCTGGCGCGCATCGTCTCCTCCGCTGTCACCGGCCTCAACCCGGAGATCATGGGACTCGGACCGATCGAGGCCAGCCGCCAGGCGCTGGACCGCGCCGGCATGAAGATCGACGACATCGACCTGGTGGAGATCAACGAGGCGTTCGCCGCACAGGTGATCCCATCCGCCAGATATCTCGGCATCCCGTGGGACAAGCTGAACGTAAACGGCGGCGGTATTGCCCTCGGCCACCCGTTCGGGATGACGGGCGCCCGGATCATGACCACGCTGATCCACGGCCTGCAAGCCGACGACAAGCAGTTCGGCCTGGAGACCATGTGCGTCGGCGGCGGTCAGGGCATGGCCATGGTCATCGAACGCCTCAACTGATCTTCAGTCGCGCAGGATCGCCATCGCCAGCTCCCAGTCGACCTGCCACTCGGCCTCGGAGTGAGCCATGCCGCCCAGATGCCCCGCAAGGGCGAGCTCGTAGGCGTACCACCCAGCGGCATGGCCGTTAGGAGGACCGGAGACGCCGACCTGCGCCAGATCGAGTCGCGTCCGTGCGACAGTCGTCGTTGCCGTGGTGCTCGCCGCCTGCGAGCGTCGTGGCGAGCTTGGCGAGGAAGTCCTCCCACCCGGCCCCGTACTCCGTTGCCAGCCCGTCCGTCAGCGGTAGGTGCTCGAGCACGAGACGCGTTCCGGCCCCTTCGGGTGCCAGCGTCAGATCGACGATCGAGTCTGGTTCACCCGGCCAGCTCCATCGCACCGTCAGCCGCCGCTGGGCGTCGCAGCGGAGCACAACGAGCGTGGCAAATG
>JACDHN010000334.1 GCA_013821025.1 Acidimicrobiia bacterium
CCCCAGGGACGAGCTGGCTCCCCATTGACAGCGCAGACACGATGGCGAACTCGAATCCGGCGATGAAGATCCCGAGCAGGATCAGGCCCGGCACGACCACGCCGTTGGCGACGGCGAGGAGCAAACCTGTCGGGATCATCACGCCTGCCCCGAGCAGCACGCTGCGCTCTTTTCCCCACTTGTCCGTGCGCGCTGCCGCCGTCGACGATGCGACGAGCTCCAGTGCCCCCAGCCCGAAGCTGGCAGCGGCGAGGAACCCGGCTCCGAAGCCATAGTCGTCCTCCAGCCAGGCGCCGAAGGTCACGAACAGCGTCTGGCTCGCTGCCATCAACCCGAACATCCCGGCGACGATCCACTTACCGCGCGCGCCGAGCCGCAACGGGTTCGACGAGCGGGGCGTGGCGGGATGAGCATGGCGGGGCTCCTGCCCCACGGCGCCCGAGGACCGCTCTTCGCCGAGCCGTACGGTGATCGCGAATGCGGCGACTGCGACCATCGCTGCGCCTGCTACGAACCCCCATCGCCAGTTGCTCAGGGCGGCGACAGCACCCATGGTGGAAACACCGGCCAGCAGCCCGAGCGCCCATGACGTCTCGATCAGGCCGACGACCCGGCCCCGGCGTTCGTAGGGAACGTGGGATGCGATCCAGGCGCCGAGTGCCACGTCGAAGGTGATCTTGGCGATGGACAGCACGATCAGTCCGGCGACGAACATCGGCACGCCGGTGCTGGAGGCGGCGACGATGCTGCCGGCGCCGACGCCGACGAGGGCGCCGAGCATGGAAGTTCTGTGGGGGAGCCGGTCGACCCTGCGCCCCACGAGTGGTGCGCTCAGCCCGATGAGCTCGGTCACGGCGACGGCGATGCCGAGCTCGCTCAGCGTGACGTCGAGCCCGTCGGCGATGGTTGCCAGGAACGGAGCCGAGTATCGATAGCAGGCGTTGGCGGCGAGGCGCGACAACGTCGCTGTGGTGACGTCGCGCCGGATGGCTGGTGCGAACGAGTCGTCGAGGAATCGTCCGAACACGTGAGCCGACGCTACAGCTGCAGGTCCTGCGCTCGGTCGAGGCCGCTGGTCGGGCTACGACCGGTGAGTAGCGGGCAGCCTGTCAGCCGGCGAGTGCCTGTCGAACGGCGGCCGAACCGTCGATCGTCCCGTAGGCGCACACTCCGCTGATCTGATCAGATTGGCTCGTCGACGTGATCCGGCCGACGATGTCGTCGGTGTCGGCGCCTGGCATCGCCTGCGCCACCAGCGCTGCGGTACCAGCTACCACGGGAGCCGAAGCCGACGTGCCACCCCAGCGTGCCCAGCGGGCGCCGGGGTACGTGCTGATGACCTCGACCCCCGGCGCGGCGACGTCGATCCACGAGCCGTGGTTGGAGAACGACGCCTTGGCGCCGGTGGTGCCGTTGATGGCCGTCACACCGAGCACTCCTGGGTTCGCAGCCGGGTACCGCTGGTCGGAGGTGTTCTCGTTGCCGGCCGCGGCGACGAGGATCATGCCGTCCTCGAACGTCTGTTCGAGCTCCTTCTCCACGAGGTCGCCGAGGTCGAGCCCACCGAGCGACAGGTTGGCGATCCTGGCGCCGCTGACGTCGGCATGGCGGACACCGCGCATGATCTTCCACGCGCTCGTCGTGCCGTCGCTGTCGAGGATGCGCACCGGCAGGATCTTCGCCTCAGGCGCCACGAGGGCGACGATCCCGGCGACGTAGGTGCCATGCCCGTAAGCCTCGTCGACCAGGCCGTTGGCGTTGTCATCTCGCTGGTTGGCGACCTCGCTAGGATCGGCGTCGTCGTCGACGAAGTCCCGTCCACCGGGTGCGAGTCGACCAGAGAGATCAGGATGGGTAGCGTCGATCCCCGTGTCGAGGACAGCCACCACGATGCCCGAGCCAGTGGTCTGCGTCGACGGCAGTCCGGCCTCGCCGAGAGCGGGTTGCGTGACCGCATAGGCCGAGCGCGGCGAGCTGGGGTCGGCCGGCGCCTGGTCGGTCCAGAAGTAGCGTCGACCTCCGAAAAACTCAGGTAGCTCTGCGGTCACGTTCGGTTGAGGGTCGTTGACGCCGCTCTGCTGCTTGAGACGGCCGACGCCCGTGGAGACGTCGACATCCGGCGACAGGCGGAACAGCCATATGGAGCTGCCGGGGGTGAGCTCCTCGGGCTCGGCGACGCCCCCGACAGCGCCGTTGATGGCGGACGGGTTGGCGCCGGGGGAGAGCCGGGCGATGAATTGACCTGGTACGCCTGGTCCCCAGCTTTCGTCGGCTGCCGCCGAGCCTGTTGGCACCGCCAGGGCGGCGCTCAGGATCAGGACGGCTGCGGCGACCACGCGCTGGAGTGGCTTCATCGGTATTCTTCCTCCCTCTTCGGGCCCGTCGATGACTCATGCTACGAGATGGGGTCCGTGATACATCGATCCGCCCACCCGGGCGCGTTCATCCGGCGCCTGCCACGATGAACGGTGCCCACCACCATGGATGTGGGTGCTCGGCACGAACGCCGAGTTGAGCAGCGCGCAGCGCCTCGATGGGTCGCAGGCCGGAGAGGCGGGCTTCGTGGAAGGCGAGCATCAGGTCGCCCGTGGCGAGGTCGGGTGTCGGCCACAGCGACATCACCACGTTGCGGGCTCCCGCTTGCATGAAGCCTCGTTGTAGGCCGAGTAGTTCCTCGCCTGCGCTCACCGTCGTGCGTGCCGTGTCGCAGCAGCTCAGTACGACGAGGGCGCCGTTGAGACCGAGCCGGCTGGCCCTCAGCGCCGTCAGCCAGCCATCGGCGAGCCGGACTCCGGATTGCAGCGGCGCCTCCGGGCGGAAGATGCCATGCGAAGCGAGATGGAGACACTCTGCCCCTGAGGCCGCCTCGGCGACGGCGGCCAGCGTGGCATCGCCGTCCTCCAGGATCACGGCACCCGGGATCGCCCGGCCAAGCGCCGCCACCTCCTCACCGATTCCGGGCAGGTCGTCCTGGGCTTGGCCGACCACGACGGTGCGTGCTGAGTCCGTCCGGCGGGCTGCACACTGCGATTGCACGCCCAGGCTCGGAGCGACAGTCACCGCCACCCGATCGATCAACGTGTCGCCGGCAGGGCCAAGCGCATGGAAAGGCACGGCGTGCAGCGGGCCATGGGGGACCACGGTGACATCTGTGACCTGGTGCTGCTCGAGGAGCTGCCAGACCGGCCCGAGCAGCAGTTCGCCGAGACGGGCGAGACGAACGTTTGCTCGAGGCAGGTTCGGCCGGATCCCGGCAGTCTGAGCGGCGAGCGCTCGCCGGCCTGCGTCTGCGAAGGCATCCAGTTCGACCACGACAGCGCCGAGGTCGGCGAGCCCTCGATGGAGCTCGATGCGCTCGTCGTGACGGACGAACAACGCGATCTGGCCGTCGAGCATGGTGTAGAGCAACTCGATCTCGCCAGACC
>JACDHN010000335.1 GCA_013821025.1 Acidimicrobiia bacterium
CCCCACAGGAGCACGGCGTGAAGGCACTGGTGGTGGTTGCACATCCGGTCCGAGAGAGCCTCACCCACAACGCCGCCAGAGCGGCCGTTGAAGGACTCACCACGGCGGGCCACGACGTCGTGCTGCTCGACCTGTATGGCGAAGGTTTCTCGGCGGCGATGTCGCCGGCCGAGCGCGCCGCCTACCACACCGACGAGCCGCTGATCGCCCACGATGCCATCCGCGCCGCAGAGCTCGTCCGCAGCTCGCAGATCCTTGTGTTCGTCTACCCGACGTGGTGGAGCGATGTTCCCGCCATCATGCGAGCGTTCTTCGAGCGGGTGTTCATCCCGACCGTCGCCTTCGAGCTGGTACCAGGGGCCACCAAGGTGCAGCCTGCGATGCAGCACGTGCGCCACATCGTCGGGATCTCGATCTACGGCTCGCCGTGGGTGTACGTGTGGACGATCCGCGATAGCGGGCGCAGGATGATCACCAGGGCACTGCGGTTGTGCACTGGTCGCAAGACGCGCACCACCTGGCTGGCGCTGTACCACATCGAGCGGGCCGACGCGCCGGTGCGATCGGCGTTCCTCGAGCGGGTCGAGGCGTCTATGGCGGCACTGTCGTGAGCCAAGCGCAGCGAGCGAGCGGGACCACGTCGTGAACGTGCTGGTGGTCTACTGCCATCCCGATCCCGAGTCGTTCATCGCTGCCGCCCGCTGCGTGGTCGTCGACACGCTCAAGCGTGGCGGCCACGAAGTACGGGTGGAGGATCTGTACGCCGACGGCTTCCAACCGGCGATGAGCGCCGACGAACGCTTGACGCACCGGGAACCGGGCGTCGCCGCCGAGTTGCAGCACTACGCCGACGACTTGCGATGGTGCGAGGCAATCGTCCTCGTCTACCCGACGTGGTGGAGCGGGCTGCCGGCGATGCTCAAGGGTTGGGTCGACCGGGTGTGGGCACGCGGCATCGCCTGGGATCTCCCGGCGGGTGCGTCCACCGTACGGGGACGGTTGCGCAACGTGCGCCGACTGGCGATCGTCACATCGCACGGATCGTCACGGTGGGTCAACTGGCTGGAGGGGCAGTGCGGCCGGTTCTCCGTCATGCGAGGGCTCCGTGTGTTGTGCCATCCGCTGACCCGTACATCGTTCCTGGCGATCTACGCCATGGACTCGAACGGCCACGACGACCGGCGACGGTTCCTCGACCACGTGGAACGGCGCTTCATCAGCTGGTGAGCGCCGTGGCCACCTCGGCGGCCACGGCAGCGTTCTGCTCGGCCAGCGCCAGGTTGGCGGAGACGCTTCGGCCGTCACTGGCGGCGGCGATGCGTCCGAGCACGAACGGCGTGATCGCCGGCCCGCTGGCACCGTCACGTCGGCATTCTTCGAGCGCGGTCTCGATCGCTCGCTCGACGATCCCGGGGTCCAGCTCGTCGGCTAGGGGGACAGGCACTGTCAACAGCACACCGGTGGACGGTCGCGATCGGCTGTTCAGAACGAGTGCTACCGCCGATGCGGTCTCGACGCGATGCGGGACTGCCAGTCCGGACGACCTCACGTAGAACGCAGGGAACCAATCGTGTCGCCAGCCGAGCACCGGCACGCCGCGGGTCTCCAGATACTCCAGCGTCGCCGGTAGGTCGAGGAACGCCTTGGCGCCGGCGCAGACGGTGATCACTGGATGCGAGGCGAGGGCGTCGAGGTCCGACGAGATGTCGAATGTGGACTCCGCACCTCGGTGCACGCCGCCGATCCCGCCGGTAGCGAACACGCCGATCCCGCCGGCAGCGGCGATGGCGACGGTTGCCGACACGGTCGTGGCGCCGACCTCCCACCGCTGGGTGACGGCCACGGCGAGATCCCGTTCGGCAGCCTTGCGTGCGGCACCGAGGATGCGATCATGACACTCGGGTTCGATGCCGAGCCGCACCTCACCGTCGAGCACGGCCGTGATTGCCGGCACAGCGCCGTTCGATCGGATCGCGGCGAGGCAGCGGTCGAGCGCCGTCGCGTTCTCGGGTGACGGGAGCCCGAGACGGGAGAAGATCGTCGACTCCAGGGCGACGACCGGGCTCCCGTCGGCGGTCGCCTGAAGCACCTCCGCGGACAGCACCGGTTCGAGCATCGGGCAAGTGTGCCCGCTGGCGCCGTCAGCCGCCGGCGCCGCCGTCGTCGCGGCGGACACCGACCATCCGGGCGCCGGTGGCGGGCAGCTTGCCGGACCCGATGAGATCGACCTCGACGTCGCGCAGCCCGGGCGGAAGGTGCCACCGGTGCAGGTAGGGCCCCCATACGGGCGAGCCGAGGTGGAAATACGGCACCAGCGCCTCGAGCAGCGTGTCGACAGGGTGCAGGTGGGCCTGCATGTCGGCCAGGATCTTCGACGGGTCATCGAGATCGTCGAAGTCGTCGCGTCCGATGGCCCGTTGCTGGCCGACCCACCACGTCATCGCCCGGTCGTCGATCCGCGACACGTCGAACTCGTCGACGATCAACAGGCCGCCTGGACGCACCAGGTTGGCGAGGTGCGCCATCGACCCACCCAACGGCACGACGTGATGCAGCGACACGACGGAGACGGCGGCGTCGAACGAGGCTGACGGCGCGTCGACATCGACCAGTCCCACGGCCACGACTCCGTCGCCGTCGCCGTGTGGGTCCACTGCCATGACGTCGAACCCGCAGCCGCGCAGGACGTCCGCAAGCGCTCCGTCACCGGCACCGATCTCGAGCACTCTGACGGGTGGTTCGGGGAGCGAAGCGCGCACGAAGGCGAGCACGTCGGGCCACAGCACGGCTCGCAAGCTACTCGTGGACGAAGCGGGCGACGGTCTCGACGTGATGCGTCTGGGGAAACAGATCGACGACGATGACGCGCTCGAGTGCATAGCCCGCATCGGAGAGCAGGGCGGCGTCGCGAGCCAGTGACACGGGATCACAGCTGACGAGGGCCAGCACGGGCGCTCGCATGCCGGCCAACGCGTCGACCGCTGCCCGGCCGAGGCCGCGACGTGAGGGGTCGGCGATCACGACGTCGATGTCGTCGACGTGTCGAGCGACGAACGTCGCAGCGGCCGGCCGGCCGACGTCGCCCACGTGCACCAGCGCTCCTGGACGGTTGATGGCCGCGTCGGCAGCCGCCCATTTAGAGGTCTCGATCGTCACGAGGGAGGCGTTGCTCGGTACCGTCGTGCGGCCGAGAACGCCGACCCCGGCATAGGCGTCGACGACGGAGCCGGCTCGAGCCAACTCGGGGACGAGCGTGGCCAGCGTGTCGACGATCAACTCGGCGGCAGCGGGACCCGACTGGAAGAACGAGGCGGACGACACTTGCAGCGAGGCACCGGCGACCAACTCGTGGACGACGGCGTCCTTGGTGGTGCCGGTGGCCATCGGCAGCCCGTTTACCTCACCCGTAGCCGGATCCCATC
>JACDHN010000336.1 GCA_013821025.1 Acidimicrobiia bacterium
CACTCGGTCCACCTCGCCCGACACGAACAGCTCGACAACGTACTCGCCGATGCGCCTGGCGTCCTCGTATGACGGGGCGTCGCTGAAGCCACTGAACCGCTCGCCGAGCTTGTACCCGCGGAATCGGAAGTAGCCCTCCGCCTTCGTGCCGACGGGGACGATGAGGTAGTCCTTGCCCGACGTGGCATCCGCCTTGACCTCGCCCTCTGCAGCCCGTTGCACGCCGGCGTTGTAGCCGCCGCACAGCCCTCGGTCGGCGCCGATGACGACGTAGGCGGTGGTCCGCACCTCGTCACGCCCGGCGAGCAGCGGCGAGTCCTTGGCCCCTCCGGCAGCGGCGAGGTCCCTGACCACGTTCGTGATCTGCTCGGAGTACGGCACGGCCGCCTGCACCCGTTGCTGCGCCTTGACGATCCGCGAGGCGGCGATCAATTCCATGGCGCGCGTGATCTTCTTCGTTGCCTGGACGCTGCGAATGCGTCCTCTCAGGATCCGCTCTTGACCACCAGCCATCGAGTCGTGCCTACTCCGTTGCCAGGGTCTTCTGGCTCTTGGCGTCGCCCAGCTCGTCGGCGTCGGTGGCGGTCGGGTCGGCGACGCGGTCGTCGCCCGACACATCGAACTGCTCCTTGAACGATTCGATGGCGCCGGTCAGGTCGTCGGGCACGCCCGAGCTCTTGATCTCCTCCAACAGTCCGCCGTGCGTGCCCCGCACGTACTCGATCAGGTCGGCCTCGAAGCGTTTGACCTGCGATGCCGGGATGTCGTCGAGGTAGCCCTTCGTGCCGGCGAAGATCACGACCACCTGCTCCTCCACCGCCATCGGGCTGTTTGGCGGCTGCTTGAGCAACTCGACGAGCCGGTATCCGCGCTCCAACTGCGCCTTCGAGATGGCGTCGAGCTCGGAGCCGAACGTGGCGAACGCCTCCAGCTCTCGGAACTGGGCGAGGTCGAGCTTGAGCGTGCCGGCCACCGACCTCATCGACTTGATCTGTGCCGCCCCACCGACGCGCGACACCGAGTTGCCCACGTCGACAGCTGGGCGGACGCCGGACTTGAACAGGTTCTCCTGCACGAACACCTGACCGTCGGTGATGGAGATCACGTTCGTCGGGATGTAGGCGGAGATGTCACCGGCCTTGGTCTCGATGACCGGCAGCGCCGTGAGCGACCCGCCACCATTCTCGTCCGACAGCTTGGCGGCTCGCTCGAGCAACCGGCTGTGGAGGTAGAACACGTCGCCTGGATACGCCTCGCGGCCCGGCGGCCGGCGCAGCAGCAGCGAGATCTGACGGTACGCCTCGGCCTGCTTGGACAGGTCGTCGTACACCACCAGGGCGTGCTCGCCGTTCTCCATCCAGTGCTGACCCATGGCACAGCCGGCGTAGGGCGCCAGGTACTTGAACGGAGCGCCGTCGGCGGCGGGGGCGGTCACGACCACCGTGTAGTCCATCGCCCCGTGCTGGCGCAGCGTCTCGACGATCTGGGCGACCGTGGAACCCTTCTGGCCGATGGCGACGTAGATGCACTTCACGCCCTGACCCTTCTGGTTCAGGATCGTGTCGACGACAATGGTGGTCTTGCCGGTCTTGCGGTCGCCGATGATCAATTCTCGCTGGCCACGCCCGATCGGCGTCATCGAGTCGATGGACTTGATCCCGGTCTGGAGCGGCTGGTTCACCGGTTGGCGCCCCATGACTCCTGGCGCCTGGATCTCCATCCGGCGGGACTCGGTGCCGACGAGCTCGCCCTTGCCGTCGACCGGCTCGCCAAGAGCGTTGATGACGCGGCCGAGCACACCGTCGCCGACCGGTACCGACAGGATCCGCCCGGTGGCCTGAACCGGCTGGCCCTCCTCGATGTGATCGCTGTCGCCGAGCACGACGGAGCCGATCGAGTTCTCGTCGAGGTTGAGGGCGAGACCGATGGTGCCGTCCTCGAACTCGAGCAACTCGTTCACCGCGCAGTCAGGCAGTCCTGCGACGCGGGCGATGCCGTCACCTACCTCGGCGACGCGCCCGACGGTGCGGGCTTCGAGCGACTGCTCGTAGCCCTCGAGGTTCTTGTTCAGCGCAGCAGCGATGTCGTCTGCGGACAGGGTCAGCTCGGCCATGGTTCGTGATCCTCCTAGAGGCGGCTCTTCAGCTGGTCGATACGGGTGCGGACGCTGCCGTCGATGACGGTATCGCCCACGGTGGCGACGAGGCCTCCGAGCACGGAGGGATCGACGATCACCTTGAGGTTCAACTGTTTGCCGGTGGCGTTGGCCAGCGCCGCCTTGAGGCGGTCCTGCTGGTCGTCGGTGAGTGCTACCGCGCTTCGCACCTCGGCCACCTCGAGGTCCTTGGCGCTCGATGCCCGCTGCACGAGTGAGTCGACGATCGCCGGTAGGTCCCGACCGCGGCCGGTGCCGACCACCATCGAGACCAGTTGCACCGTGGTGGGGGTGGCGTTCGGGCCGAGCAGGTCTTCGACGATGCCCTGGCGACGTTCGACGGGGATCTGCTCGTCGGTCAGCGCATTGCGCAGATCGTCGTTCGACTCGAAGGAGCGGGCGAAGCGGAACAACTCGTCCTCGACCTCGTCGAGCGTGCCTTCTGCGCGGGCAACCTCGAACATGGCCCTGGCGTAGCCATCGATGCGATTGTCACTCACAGCTCGTTCACACTCCTCACGGCCGGGCCCCCGCGCCTACGCGGGAGATGAAGGATTCGATCAGCTCCTGCTGCGTGGCGTCGTCGAGGCTCTCGACGGCGACTCGATCCGCGGCGGCGCCGGCAAGTTGGACGATCTCGTGGCGCAGCTCGTCGTTCGAGCGATCGCCGGCGGCGGCGATGTCGGCCTGCGCCTTGGCCTCGAGGTCGGCGACCTCGGCGTCGAGCCGCCGGCGCCCGTCCGCCAGCAGCGCTTCGGCCTGGGTGTCGGCCTCGGCGAACAGCCGCTGGCGTTCGGCATCGATGTCGCCGAGCGCCTGGCGGATGCGCGCCGATTCGGCTTCGTTCTCGGTGCGCGCCGTCGATGCGTCGTCGAGCTCTTTTTGGACGCGCTCGGTCCGATTGGCAAGACCCCGTTTCACCAACGGCCACGCCTTCCAGTACAAGAGGGCAAAGACGATCAGCGAAGCGAGCCCTCCGTACAGGATCTCGTAGCCTTCCGGCCACAGCCAATGGTGGGACTGGCTCGGGTCCTCAGCGGCAATCGAGGAGGCGATCATCATCGCCGCGCTCATCGACCGGCCCCCACACTCATCACATCAGCCACGACGCGCTGCACCTCAGCGTCATCGGGACGCCGACCGGTCGCCAGCTCGCTCGCCCGTGCCGCCACTCCGACCACGGCAGACTCGATCGACCCGCGTGCGGCCTCTCGCGCTGCTGCAGCCTCGTCAGCGGCGGCAGACCTG
>JACDHN010000083.1 GCA_013821025.1 Acidimicrobiia bacterium
CATCTGACCCTCCCGCCAAGCCGTGAGGTAGCGCTGGGGTGCGACGACGCCTCGGCGCACCCACCACTCGGGCACCGGGCACATGCGGCTGATCCCGTAGTGCGTGTGGCAGGCGCCGGCCCGGCCGGTTCTGCCCATCCTGCCGAGCCGTTCGCCGGCGACGACATCATCCCCGGCTCGCAGCTCCGACTTGATCCGGCTGAAGTGCGCCAGATAGTGCCTGACGCGGTCGCGCCCCTTGATGGCGACCGACTTGCCACCACGGGCCCACGGGTTGTCGGTCGCAGCGTTCCAGTCGTCGACACGGTCGACCCGCGAGACGACGCCGTCGACCGGTGACACGACGGTTGCGCCGCATGCCTTGAAGATGTCCGCCGCCGGGTAGCCGGCGTGAGTGCTGCCGTTCGTTCCCCCCGGCACGGGATAGGCGTACCGCAGCGTCAGCGCACGAGATTTGGCTGCGATCCTCTCCGCAAAGGCTGAGGATGAATCGGTGGCGACAGGCGCAGCGGTTCCGAGGATCGTGAGCGCGGCGAGCGTCCATGGCAGACGGCGATGGCCCGACATGTGGCGCGACCGTATCTCGCGTCAGGAGTGGTCGGCGGTGAGTGCCTCGATCGCTGCTGCCTGGGCGAGCGTTCGGCGGGCCGTCTCGACGTGCAGGTTCTCGATCATCCGGCCGTTGACGGTGACGACACCACGACCCTCGGCGTGGGCGGCGTCGAAGCCGGCGATGATCTCCTGGGCGCGCTCGACGTCATCGGCCGTTGGGGCAAAAGCGTCGTTGCACGGCTCGACCTGGCTTGGGTGGATCAGCGTCTTTCCGTCGAATCCCAGTTCGCGGCCCTGGCGGCACTCGGTGGCGAAGCCCTCGGCGTCCTTGACGTCGTTGTAGACGCCGTCGAGGATCACCTTGCCCTCGGCCCGCGACGCCAACAGGCACATCGACAGTGCGGCGAGCAGCGGCGCCCGGCCGGGCACCGGCGTCGCTCCGAGCTCCTTGGCCAGGTCGTTCGTGCCCATCACCAGCACCGTGAGACGGTTGCTGGCGCCGGCGATCTGCTCGGCTCGCAGCATCGCCACCGGTGTTTCCACCATCGCCCAGATGGCGGTGTGTGCTGGTGCGCCGGCGTCGGCCAGCGCGGCCTCCACGGCGCGCACGTCGTCGGCGGAGTTGATCTTCGGCACGACAACGGCATCAGGTCCTGCCGCAGCGACGGCGGCAAGGTCATCGGCGTGCCACTCGGTGTCGAGCCCGTTGACGCGGATGGTCAGCTCTCGCCGCCCGTAGCCGCCAGAGCTCACCGCGGCACAGACGCGTTGGCGAGCGTCGGCCTTGGCATCGGGGGCGACGGCGTCCTCCAAGTCGAGGATCAGGGAGTCGGCTGGGATGCCCTTGGCCTTCTCGAGCGCCCGCTCGTTGGCGCCGGGCATGTACAGCACCGAGCGCCGGGGACGCAACGTGGCGTCGCTCGTTGGGTCGCTCACGACCTGGCCTCCGCCACTCCGTAGCGCTCGGCCAACTCGGGGTCCCTGGCAGCCAACTGCTCGGCCAACGCCAGGATGACCTGGCACTGTTTGACGGAGGCGTCATCCTCCATCTTCCCGTCGAGCATCAGCGCGCCGGTGCCGTCACCCATCGCCTCGATGACCCGTCTGGCGTGCTCCACGTCAGCCGGGTCGGGGGAGAACACCCGCTTGGCGATGTCGATCTGCACGGGGTGCAGGCTCCAGGCTCCGACGCATCCGAGCAGGTAGGCATTGCGGAACTGGTCCTCACAGGCCGTCGTGTCGCGGATGTCGCCAAACGGTCCGTAGTACGGCAGGATTCCGGCAGCGACGCAGGCATCGACCATCCGAGCGATGGTGTAGTGCCATAGATCCTGCTGGTACGTAGCTCGTGGTGCCTCGTCGTCGTTGGCGTCGGGGTCTTGGCGCACGACGTAACCAGGGTGCCCGCCGCCCACGCGCGTCGTCTTCATCCGCCTGTTGGCAGCGAGGTCGGCCGGACCCAGCGACAGGCCCTGCATCCGTGGCGACGCCTGGCAGATCTCCTCCACGTTGGCGACGCCGCTGGCTGTCTCCAGCAGTGCGTGCACGAGGATCGGGCGACTGAGGCCGGCCTTCGCCTCCATCTGGGCCATCAGCCGGTCGACGTAGTGGATGTCCTCCGGCCCCTCGACCTTCGGGATCATGATGACGTCGAGCTGGTCGCCGATCTCTGTGACGGCGGCGACGAGGTCGTCGTGTCCCCACGGCGAGTCGAGCGAGTTCACCCGGGTCCACAGCTGGGTCTCGGTGCTGTCCCAAGCTCTGCCGACGTCGATCAGCCCAGCGCGGGCGGCGTCCTTTTCAGCGGCCGGCACGCCGTCTTCCAGGTTGGCCAGCAACACGTCGACGGTGGCGGCCATCTCAGGCACCTTCGCCACCATCTTCGGGTTCGACGCCGGGAAGAAGTGGATCATCCGCGACGGGCGGACGGGGATCTCGCGCACTGGTTCTGGAGCGCCGACGGCGAGCGGCCGGAAGAAGTCCTTCGGGGAACGCACGATGCCGATCCTACGATTCAGTGCTGGCTGCGCCTTCACACCGCCGACGACAAACGCGGCACTTGAACGCTCAGCTCGGCCGCTGACCAATTGCCAGGTCCTCGGCCGCCTCAAAGCGGCGATCTCGGATAGGGATTGAGCGGTACCGGACGCTGCATTCGGACGAGAGGTGTTCCCGAGGCGGTACCTTCGGTCGGTGAGCACGACGCGGTTGGGCCGACGGATACGGGCTCCTCGTTCGGTCGTGTATGGGGTGTTGGTCGACGCGCATTCGGTCCAGCAGTGGATGGTGCCCGACGGGATGACGAGCGAGGTCCACGTGTTCGACCCACGGGAGGGAGGCGAGTTCCGGATCTCGTTGACCTATGACCTGCCCACGACGGTCGGGAAGACGAGCGCCCAGACGGACTCGTTCCACGGCCGGTTCGTCGAGCTCGTGCCGGACTCGAAGGTCGTCCAGATGGTCGAGTTCGAGACGGACGACCCGGCGATGATGGGTGAGATGACGATCAGCTACGTGCTTGCCGATGCCACGGACGGCACGGACCTGGTCGGCGTGCACGAGGGCCTTCCGCCCGGGGTGTCGCCCGCTGACAACGAGCTGGGTTGGCGTATTTCGATCGACAAGCTCGCCAGGCTCGCCGAGCGTTGCCAGCCGACGCCTCCGGCGAGCTGATCGACCACGAGCGGCGCAGTTGCGAACAGGCCGTGCCCGGCGATGGCCGGGGTCGAACCTCGACGGCCGGATGAACCCAAACATCGTCGGGTGGCTCCGCGCTTCGTCCATTCGCGAGTTGCTGCGACGTGCGGTTTAGGACGTCGGTATCGGGCGCGGTGATGGTTGGTTAGTTCGTTGGCGGGCGTGACGATCAGCACCTGCATGGCTGCTGGCATGCCAGCACGGGTCGTCGTTGTGGATCTCGAGGCGGGGCGATCGAGGGCAGTCGGGAACGCACGTCGTGCGGACGCGGGTCTCGGGCGTCGCCCTTGGACCGCCCAGCCCAGGGCAGCGATGAGTGCCGGGTGTAGAAACGTGACATGAACAACGCCACCTCCAGCGCCCTCGGCTGGATCGATGACATCGAGGACGCCACCGTCAGCAACGGCAACTTCCGCACGGTGCTGTTCACCGCCAAACACATCCAGCTCACCGTGATGTCACTCGCCATCGGAGGGAACATCGGCTGGGAGATGCACGACCACCTCGACCAGTTCCTGCGCATCGAGAGCGGCACGGGCACGTTGAAGCTCGGCCGATCGTCCGACGAAATTTCCGAAGAGCACGCGGTGTCCGACGACTGGGCAATGATCATCCCGGCTGGCATCTGGCACGACGTCGTAAACGACGGCGACAGCGCGCTCAAGCTGTACTCCGTCTACGGGCCGCCGGACCACCCGGACGGCACGGTGCACCTGACCAAGGCCGATGCCGAGGAGGCGGAAGCCTCGGAGCACGACCACCACGCAGCGACCGCCGACGACTGACGTCCCCGCGCCGGGACGCTGTGGGACCGACCGTCTCCCGGCGGTCGAGGACGCGGACCCTTGGTGTTATCCCCGTCGTTTGCGGACACTGCCGACCGGGTGTTCGGTGCGCCATTCTCCTGGCGCGTCGGCGCCCATCGCGGGCAATCTGCGCTACTCGGCCGTGCGCTCATGCCGCGGGCTGTCGCACGAAGTGTCCGGCGCGGATGCGCCGATCTGTGCGGATCGCGTGGAGACGGAACGGTGTCGATCTGTGCGTCGTTCTGTGTCCCCGATCGGCACTGAGGTGATGGGCGCGGTGGCGCTCGGATGTCGGGTTCTAATGAGCCGGAGTGGCCGCTCCGAACCAGGTCGCAAGCGCTCGAGGCAGCTCTGGGTCCGTGAGGTCTCCGGCCCAGGCGACATGCCCGTCGGGTCGGATCACCACTGCCGCGGGAGCAGCGACCTCGCCATGGACCGGGAGCTCCCACACGCCAGCATGCTTGGCGTCGACCAACCGGACTCGATTCGCCCACGGAGCGATGTCGAAACCGCCGGGTTCACCGAGGTTGAGGAGCACGGGCCGGGCGTCGTGCAGCAGGGCGAAGACACGCGTCGGACCGTCCGCGGTGTGCACGTCGAGATCGGGCATGCGCCGCCCGAGCAGCGGGTGTCCCGCTCCGAGGTCGTAGTGGATGTCGAGACCGGAGAGCATCCCGGCGAAGCGCCGGCGCGGCTCGTCCATGCCCAGCAGCTCGGCCATGGTGTCGCGGAGGGCCTGGTGACGGTCGTCGGGTGTGCTGAGCGCGACTTGCGCCATGGTGTTGTGCAACACCCGGGCACCGACCGGATGCCGTTCGGCGTGGTAGGTGTCCAAGAGGCTCTCGGGTGAAGTCTCGTTGACCACCTGGGCCAGCTTCCATCCCAGGTTCACGGCATCCTGCACGCCCGTGTTGAGGCCCTGGCCGCCCTGCGGGGGATGCACGTGTGCAGCGTCCCCGGCCAGCAGCACACGGCCATGCCGGTAGGAGGCTGCCTGCCGCGACATGTCGGTGAACCGGGAGATCCGGTTGGGGCTGTGCGCCCCGTAGTCCGTCCCGTACGCGATGACGAGTGCCTCGCGGAGATCCTGCAAGGTGGGTTCGCTGGTGTGTTCGACGTGCTGTTCCTTCAGCACGACCCCGAACGGCCCGCCGCCTTCCGCCCGGTTGACGGGACCGATGCCACCACCCTCGCGGCGCACGCCGACCTCCGGCTCCTCGTCCATTTCTACCTCGGCGATCATCCAGCTGGTCGAAGGATCCAACCCGGGGAAGGCGATGCCGGCGGCCTTGCGGATCAGGCTGCGTCCTCCGTCACAGCCGACGAGATACCGCGCTCGCAGCGACGTGTCGTCGGACAGCTCGACATCGACGCCGGTTTCGTCGTGAGTAAAGCCCACCACCTCGCACCCACGGACGATCGGAACCCCGAGGTCACCGAGCACCCAGTCGGCCAGGATGCGCTCGAAGTCGCTCTGCCACAACGCGAGGAGGTAGTTGTGGCGGGTGGGGAAGTCGCTGATGTCCAGAGGACAGTAGCCATAACCCACGCTCGGATGGTTCTGCCCCTCCGACAGGAATCGTTCCGCGACGCCGCGCTGGTCGAGCACCTCGATGGTGCGGGAGTGCAGACCTCCGGCTCGCGATCCGTCGAGATCCTGACTCGTGCGTCGTTCGACGATGACGACGTCGATCCCCGCCAACGCCAACTCGCCCGCCAACATCAGCCCGGTCGGACCTCCTCCTGCGATAACCACCGCATGCTCGGTCATCGCCGCTCCCCGCCAAACGCTGCACCGGACAGGGACAGCCACCCCGCGCAGAGCGACCGTGCGCCAGCGCCGGTCACCCGCCTCCCCGCCAACTCCTCGACCGGTTCAGCGCTCCCGCTCGACCCGTCTGCCGAAAGCAACACACCCATTCCACAACTCCTGGCTCCATCGGTTCTGGCCGTGATCGGCTCAGCGAACGAGTCATTGTCAGCACGTTTGGGTCGCTTGCGGCAAGCCCCCTCCCTCGCGCCAAATTGTTAATGACGGCGAAGGTTCACGCTCGACGATGCGGACGAGCTGATCGGTCCCTACTTCGGTAACGCCGAGTGACGAAGCCGCGAAGACGCTGCCCAGCTTCGGGAACCCAACAACGGCAATCATCCCCTACCGCTGGGTCCGGGCCGCAGCCCGCGATCGCAGAACGATCATGCCTCCGCGACGAGATCGCTCGCGACGAATTCGGGTAACGCACTCCGAACCGGCGGTACCGGACGCTGCCGAGCGGGTTATCCGGCTGTCGTTATCGGGCTGCCCTGGGGAAGATGTCGTCGGGTCGCGTCGCCTCGAAGCACGACGAGCGGTCGACCCGGATCCATGAGTACCGTGGGACGCAGCTCGGCGCTGCGTCGGCCGCTCACCCGGCGACCTCGCCCGAGCGACGAGGAGGCCCACATGCCCGGCGTGGCGATCATCACCGAAGCCTGCGTTGACGTGAAGGACCGTGCCTGCGTCGACGTCTGCCCCGTGCAGTGCATCTACGAGTTCGACCCGTCGACCAACCAGCTGGTCTCCGAGATCGAAGCCGGCAGCGGCGTGGTCGAAAACTCCCACCAGCCGTCGCCAGACTCGATCGCCATCTTCGGGGACAGCCTGCTCTACGTCAACGTCGACGAATGCACCTCCTGCACCGCCTGCTACCAACCCGACGTCTGCCCCGTCGGTGCCATCTACTCTGAGGAGCACGTCCCCAACGGCAGCACCGTGACGAAGTACAACGCGGCCGACACCGCCAAGGGTCACGATCACACATTCTTCGTCCAACTCACCCGCGACGTGTTCGGCGACTAGCGCCACGGTCCTTCCGGCCGAACCGGCGCAGCCGACTGCCGGCGATCTCGGATGGTCGCGATGGGCGGTCTCTCTCGGGATATTCGGAGTCCCTGGCAGCCGACGTTCGCGTGCGCTGGCCGCCGCTCGCCCGGCTGCGCCGAACCGGCATCAGGCGTTCGTCATGCCCTGCCTGGGTCGGGCAGCTCATCGAGAATCCTGGTGAGCTTGACGTCCTCCTCGCAGTAGCCCAGTCGCGAATAGAACTCGCGGGCGCGGCTGTTGGCGGCACCTGTGTCGAGCGTGATGCACCGGTAGCCGGCTTCGCGCGCCCACTGCTCCGCTGCAGCGATCAGCCGTCGACCGGCGCCGCGACCCTCGAAAGCCTCATCGACGATCAGCTCACCGATGTAGGCATCACGTTCGCCAGCGAAGTGCTCGATGCTCGCAACCGAGACGAACCCGACAACACCGCGTTCCGCTACCGCGACGAACGCAGCGCCACCGCCGTTTGGCTCGGTGGACTTGTCGATCCACCCACGAACAGCAGCGGCGACGGCCACGTGGTCCCGCCACGGGGCGACGCCGATGGTCAGGCGAGGGACCAGGTTGAGCACGGCGCTACGGTCGGCGCTGACGAACGGACGGACGTCAATCGCACGCTCCACCTGCCGATCCTCCCAGACGCACAAGGCGACCTCGGCTGCAGCACGCTCGCAGACCTCACCATCGGCAGGCGGCGATCCCGGGCGCTGAGTCCCCGTTGTGCTTGGAGCAGGTACCGGGCATGGTTCTCGCAACGCGTTCGAGCGCTCAAACGGACAAGCCGGCATCGGTCAAGAAGCGGCGGAGCCCGTCGATGCAGTCGAACACATGAGCCCGCGCCCCGGCCTGTCGGGCGCTCTCGACGTACTCGGCCGAGTCGTCGACGAACAGCGTCGCCTCGACGGCCGCCCCGCATCGTTGAGCGACGAGCTGGAACACGGCAGGATCCGGTTTGGCGATCCCCAGGTCGCCGCTCACGAAGAACTCGACGCCAGGCAGCGCTGCCACCTCGGGTGCGATGCGAGCGAACTCCTCGCGTAACAATCGGCCGTTGTTGGTCAGCAGCGTAACCTTGACCTGCTCGGCGACTCGCGCCACGACCTCGAGCACCGCTGGGTCAGGCCTCGTTGCGCCGCCCGTGAACTGACCCACGCATCTCGACTGACCGTCGTACCGATGCGCTCACTGATCGCAGCGAGGTAGGTCTCTGCGTCAAGTCGTCCGGCATCGGCCTCGTCCTCGATGCCGCTGTCGAACACAGCCACGGTGACCTCGTCGGCCGGCCGGCCGAGCCGGCGCGCCAGTTGATCGACCCGCACGTCGCCGTCGTAGCGGACGACGACGTCGTCAACATCAAAGATCGCGAGCTCAGCGGCCACCACGCCACGATTGCAGAGCAGGCCGCCTCGCCGCTCGCGGAGCGGTATCAGACCGTCGCACCCGTTCCCTGCCCGGCGGTACCGGACGCGCCTTCTGCCTTTGGAACGCGCCGATATCGGACACGCCGCCCTGTGCACGTTCTGTGCGCGTCGATTCCGACTGCGCGAGCCTGACGCGGGGCCGACGACCTCGCTGGCGGTCAACGCCTGGGCGAACGCCCGATCCGTCGTTCCGTACTCTGCGGCATCCTGGAAGGTGCCGCTTCTTGTCTTCAAGCTGGAACGCGGCCGACAGCGCAGCGTGCAATGGCGCCGAGCGTGAACGGGCCCGGCGGTGAACCAAACCTGGCGAACAGAGCGGTACGTAGACGATCCCGGTCCTCGGCGGTCAACGAGACGCAGTAGGAGCCGGCCGGCCCGACGCCAGCCAGGAAACCGCTCCACAGGTCGTCGAAGGACGAATAGTTCAACGCGACGCTCAGTGTTGACTCCACGATCTCTTCCACTCCCACTGACGCAAAGAGTTC